>CAZLNX010000293.1:0-7747 GCA_964560795.1 uncultured Anaerolineales bacterium
CCCCGATTAGTTCAGCCGTCTCAAAATGGGAAGTTATTTTTGCACGCCTCCTAAGCGTCCCTTTTTATGGTAAATTTCCCTCATTGATAAGCAAGATGCGAGTATAAAAAGCGTGTCTTGCTTATATGTTTATGATGCCTTTCTACACCTCATCACTGCTCAAAAGTGCTACCCCCAAGGAACAGGAAAAAGTAAACTGCTTTGGGTGGACAGACGGACGATTGTACACTGCCTACGGCCTGCGTTTTGGCTTGCGTTGCAATGACCCTGCCGCGCTGGAACTGGCTGCCCCGCACCTGCCCCTGGGCTGGCAGCCCGTACCTGAGGGGAATACCGCCTCCAAAGCTGATAGCGAGGTAGATTTTTTGTATTCCTTACGTTTAGCTGCACCTCCCAAGCGAAAAGAAGGCGCTCCTGAGTTTGACAAAGGAGCCAGCCCTGAGCCTGTCGAAGGGTACCACCTGCTTTACTGCGGCACGACCCTGCTCTCTCGCACCCTGGAACTGCCTCAACTGCTTGCCACGCTTGAACAACACAGCGAACTGCTGACCGCCTTCCGCGCCAAAGATTATCTCTTTGTCCACGCAGGGGTGGTGGGTTGGCAGGGACGCGCCATCTTGATCCCCGGCCGCAGCATGAGCGGAAAGAGCACCCTGGTTCGCGCCCTGATCGATGCCGGGGCAACCTATTACTCCGACGAGTTTGCTTTGCTGGATGGCGAAGGCCGCGTGCATCCCTACCCGCTTCCGATCTCCATTCGCCAGGGTGATAACATCGTGGGTTCTAAAACCCCGCTTGAAACCCTCGGTATCCATCCGGGGACTGAGCCGCTGTCCGTAGCGCTGGTCGTGGTGGCCAAATACAAGCGCTACGCCCGCTGGAGTCCCGAAGTTTTGACCCCCTCCCAGGCCATGCTGGCCCTGATGGACAACACTGTTGCAGCCCGTCGCGAACCGACCTTCACCATGCCCATCCTGAAAAAAGTAGCCATGGCGGCCAAAACCATCGCCAGCAAACGCGGCGATGCCAAGAGAGTAGCCCCCGCTATTCTCAAAGAACGTAGATAACCTGAGGTGCGTTTAGCGCTATTTCTCGTTGAGCGGAGGCGCATGCCGAAGTCGAAACGCATTGCACCCTTCGACTACCACTTCGACAAGCTCAGTGTCCGCTCAGGGATTTGATAAAGCTTTTCTTGTCAATCCGTGTTTGACTGTTGCCATTCCCTTCGTGCTCCTTTGTGATTCAAATGTCAGACCTCGTTAAATTCTACAACCTTCTAATCCTTTGCGCCCGCTCGCAGGGAAACCTGGCTCATTATGACCTCCTCAGGCAAGCCGCCAAAGCGCTGCCCTGCTGGGAGCCTATCCCCAATCTGGCAGAGGCCCATGGTCTGGCACCGCTGGTCTACATCCATTTGGCAGCTGCTAACATCGCCGTCCCGGAATCCGTTGAACGAGAACTGCAAGCCCGCAATATGCAGCACAGCCACGCCAACCGCGTTCGGGCGCGGGCGCTGGCTGAAATCCTGGCAGCTTTTGAGGAAGAGGGTATCGATCTCTTGGTATTGAAGGGCATGGCGATGGCGCATATGGTCTATCCCCGTCCGCATTTGCGCCCGATGAGTGATATCGACCTCCTGGTCAGTGAAACCGAGGCAGGTAGAGGTCAGGACTTGCTGGCTAGATTAGGGTTTCGAGTCGTTAGTTCAGCTGGCATGCCTTCACCCCATCACATGCCCATCAGCCTGCGCCAAATCAAAGGAGTGGACGTATACATAGAGCTGCATCACAATCTCAATCGCAGGCTGCCTCCAGAAACTAGCTTCGAAGCTTTGCATCCGGCCGCGCTGCCCTTTAGCATGAATGACATGCAAGGCGTGGCCCACACATTAGGCTATGCAGATCTGCTGGCCCATACCTACTATCATATGGTTGATGCGCCTTTTCAGTCCTTCCGATTAATCTGGATCGCAGACATGATCAGCTTGGTGGAACGCTTTTCAGTTCAGATTAATTGGGATCGAGTCCCAATTCGTGTCTACAATGCCCTGGCCGCGATCAACTGGCTGTCTCAGTTTATAGGGCTATCGCGAGTTGAGGTAGTGACATCTTTAGCTTTGTCTTCGCCCTCCCAAAAAGCTGCCCAACTGCGTAGTTGGCCCTTCTCGGTAACTCCAGCCCGAACCCAGGCCGAATACCTGAACAACATTCCCAAAGCCTTTCGTCCTTCGGAATGGTGGTTGCGTCTGTACTACGGCCTGCCCCTTAGCCGTCTGCTTTTGGGGGTCAGGACATGGCATACGTTGCGCCTATTTTGGTGGGTGATCCGCTTCCGGGGGGCAGCGCATATCTTGAGAAGGGTGAGAAAACATCTCACGTAGCTCTTGACAGGCAATGGGCTTTGCAATACGATATTTGCAAATTCTGAGTATCTACTTATCTAAGCAGGAGCTAAAGATGAAATCACAGCAATTCTTCCGAACAGGGATATTTTTATTTATTGTGGCAGCATTTGTGTTTGTGGCTGCTTTACCTCAAGGAGTCGCCTTCGCACAAGAGGATGTTATTCGTTTAACAATTGAGAATGAGAGCGATCGCGATATTTGGCTGAAATTGGATGGTCCTGCATACTATTATTTGCATGTTAGGGCTGGCGAAACTAAAGCCTACACGCCCCTACGAGGTGTTTATGATTACACGTATTATGCATGTGGTACTTGGGTTAAAGGCGAGATGAATCTCAACACGCATAAGACGTTTGAAGTTCCTGATTGCGGCTATCGAGCTCATCTTGGTCAGAATCGTCCAGACACTTTTGATGGTGGCTTGATACTTAATTTGGCCAATGTCACGTTTGAAAATGAGACTGGCGCTTATATGACGATTATTCTTAATGGTCCCAGTGTCTTTGTGTTTACCTTCCAGCCTGGCGAGGACAAAGAATATACTATCCCCACAGGAAGTTATAGTTATACGATATATGGTTGTGGTGGAAATTTCAATGGTAGTGTATATGCACGAATGCATAAAGTATATGAAATGACATGCCCGTAGCAGAGTAGACGTCTGTCATTGAAGAATCCAAACTCCCCAGATCTTCACGGTCTGGGGAGTTTTTGTTTGATACTTGATGATTTGCGAACGTGGTTACATCATTGAGTAATAAAATCGATTATATAGGGTGCGATCTCCGTAGTAAAACGTGTTGTTCCGATGATCACCAGAATGACAGATTTTCCCTCTTCGGGGATGTCCAGGGGGATATCGGCGATGTTATTGACGCCAACGGGAATATAGTCAACGGTCGTAGTGTCACCCTCCACGGTGATCAGTGCCAGCCGAAATGTTTGCGGCAAAACGTTCTTAATGCGCGCCCAACCATTGGATTCCCAGCCGCCATCGTCATATTCGAAGTCAGTGGAATAGCCAATCTCAGGAATCTCAATATCATCGATCAACATGCCGTCGTGATGTAGAGCCAGATCAGTTACGTACTCAAAGCGAATTTGTACTTTTTGACCCGCATACTGGGAGATATCTACACTCTCTTGGATCCAAGCTGAACTGCGTGTTTTGCCGGTATAACCCCAACCATAGTTGCTGCCATTGGGGTTACTGTCCGTCATCGAAGGCGTGATCAGTTGTTCCCAATTTTCACCATCCACGGAAGCCACTAGGTAGAGATAATCAAAATCCTTCTCGATGTCATACCAGGTCCAATAGTTGAAGGTTAGTGGTCCTTCCATACCCGTGAAATCGAATTCCTGGGTCAGGATGATATCTGATGAATCTCCCTGGTTTGACCAGTAGGCGTATTCACCCGAGTAAGGGTCACCAGCGACCAATTTACTCTCTTCAGCCCCATCAAACTGAAGCGTATATTGTCCAGGGCAGAGTACACGGATATAGTCCACACCGTATTGATGGACGTCATATTCTTTCGCTCCAGGTTCACAATTGCGGATCAATTCGGTTTGTTTTGTTTTGAAAGTTTCTCGATATGTGTAGTAGTCGAAGCGCCCATCACCGACATTTTCGTCGCGGATGAAGTTTGTAATTCCCCAATCTAAAACTAAGTCATCTGCGGTTAACAAATTACCTGTGAGAGGGTCAGCAGCATTCAGTTCTGAGAGAACAGCATCAATGCTGGTCAGCCCATTTTCAGGATGAGCTGCCAAAGCCTGCGTTGCCTCTTTACCTAGGCGATCAAGGAAGTAAGCAAAGAACAGGAAAGAATTGCCATAGTGCTTGAAGTTCTCGTCAGAGTCACTTGTCCAAGTATTAAGCTGCGTATCTGGATCAGAAGCGTATTCCTGAACCGTGCCACCAATGGGGAAATCATTGATCAGTTGAGCGACTTCGGCGAAGCCCTCGTTGACCCAGACATTCTCATTGCGGTCATGATACCAATGGATCATATGTTGGAACTCGTGGGCTAACGTGCTCCAGGTGAATTCATCGGCCATTTCGACGTTGTCAATATTCAAAACGAACATCTCGTGCCCATTAGAGAAATCGTGTGCCATGGGGTGCATCTCGTCCGCTGATGAGAAGTAACCCGCTGTGTAAATACCTACTCGCCGGGCGAATATGATATAGATGTGCTCGTCATTATCGATGCCAGGGGACCATTCACTTCCGAAGAAGCGCCGGTTCACAGGATAAATTTTGTTCTCGAATTTGTTAGCTAATTTCTCAAGGTCAGCCGGTTCGAACTCGGCTGTGTCATCGACCCAAAAATATGCATGGTCAGTGACAAAATGCAATGTGGCTTCGATTTGCACGTGTTCATCCGTATAATCTGAGACCCAAAAAGTATCCTTAGCACCTACTTGCAGGGGTTCTTCGGGCGCTTCAATTGGTGGTAGTTCGCCAATGCCTTTCAGTCTTTGAGCCAAGTCGTCTGGATCGTTAATCGGCACCTCGATGTTTGATAGCTTATCTCGTGTTTCCGTATCGACGAAAACTGGCGTTACGGTTGGAGTCGGTTCTGGCGTTGGGGTAGCTGATGCCGTAGGCACATCCGTTGGAACCAGTGTCGGTACTGGAGTGTTCGTTGGAACCTCTGTCGCTTCAGGCAGGGCTTCGGTTGTTGCCGTAGGTTGCGCGCAGGCTGCCAATATCAAACCCAGCATTACAACAATTGATATACCGGTATAAGATTTCATTGTTTCTCCTTATTGAGTGTTAGAAAAGTTGCTTGGAAGAAAAACTAATTTTACCCTAAATAAAAAACGTCAAGGATCGTTTCCTTGACGTTAATTCTGTCGGGATGGAGGGATTTGAACCCACGACCTCGCCGACCCGAACGGCGCGCGCTAGCCGGACTGCGCCACATCCCGAACATGCGGCGTGATTATATCTTACCCAAAATGCTTTGGCAAGGTGCACGCAAACTGGCAGGGTTCAATGGTATAATTTTTCTCCAAAATCAACGAAATTAAATTAAAAATTTGTCGACAAACCAATAGGAGTCAGGGATGTCCGGTCATTCAAAATGGTCAACGATCAAACATAAAAAGGCTGCTACAGATGCAAAGCGGGGCAAAATATTCACCAGGCTAGCGAGGGAAATTGCTGTCGCTGCACGAAAAGGTGGTGGCGATCCAGAAATGAATACAGCCTTAGCTTTAGCAGTCTCTCGGGCCAAAGCGGCCAATATGCCCAAAGACAATATCGAACGCGCCGTCAAAAAGGGTACAGGTGAAGATAAGAGCGGGGCAGCATATGAGGAAGTTGTGTATGAAGGCTATGGCCCTAATGGTGTAGCTCTGATGATTGAGTGCGCCACAGATAATCGCCGTCGCACAGTGGCTGATCTGCGCCATGTTCTTACCAGCAGCGGCGGTAGCCTGGGTGAGGGCGGCTCAGTGGCCTGGCAATTTACTCAATCGGCATACTTCGTCCTGCCTGCGGAGGGTTTAGATGAAGAAGAGATCTTCGAGCTAGCTGTGATGGGGGGGGCGGATGATGTAGTTGAGGATAGTGGCATTATTGAAATCATTGGCGAGATAACATCATTCAAATCAATCCATGATCAGCTAGCAGGATCTGGCATCCAGACAAATGATGCTGGTCTGCGCATGATCCCAAATCAGGAGATGGATTTAGCCGTTGATGAAACTGTCAAGGTAATGAAAGTTATCGAGCGCCTGGAAGATCTAGATGATGTTCAGAATGTGTACTCCAACTTGAATATCACAGATGATGCCTTAGCGCAATTTGGGGAGTAAGACTTATTATGTTAGTTCTTGGAATTGACCCTGGAACAGCGATCACTGGGTTTGGGTTGGTTCGCGAGGATGATCGTGGGGATCTTGTTGCTGTGGAATATGGGGTGATTCAGACGCCCGCGCGGGATTCTATGCCCCAGCGTTTACGCCAAATTTATACTCAGCTTCAAGATGTTATTTCTCTCCACCGCCCAACTTCCAGTGCTGTGGAGAAATTGTTCTTCCAAAGTAATGTTAAAACTGCCATTAGTGTGGGTCAGGCTCGAGGGGTTGCACTGCTAGCCCTGGCAGAGACCGAAATTCCCATTGCTGAATACACCCCATTGGAGATCAAACAAGCTGTTGTCGGCTATGGCAGCGCTGACAAGCAGCAGGTTCAGCACATGATCCGCGCATTGTTGAACCTCGAAGAAATCCCTAAGCCCGATGATGCAGCCGATGCTTTGGCTGTAGCCATCTGCCATCTGCATAGCTATCGGATGGAAAACTTAGCAAAGTGAGGATATCTATGGATCAGTCACAACTTTTCTTACGATTTGGAGCAGCATTAGCCATAACCTTTATGATAGGTCTGCAGCGCGAGTTCGCCAAGAAGAAAAAGAAGAAAACAATTGTTGCTGGCGAGCGCACTTTTGCTTTATTGGGACTCGGCGGAGCGTTAGCAGCTATGGCCGCGGATCACCTTGGATCGGCGTCGGCATTTGTCAGTATTGTTTTTATCCTGGGCCTTTTCACGGCTGTGTCATATGCTATCGACTCTTGGCGTGGTCATACAGGATTGACCACGGAAGTGGCCATGTTGGTAGCCGTGTTGATCGGATCTTTATGTTATTGGGGGTATCTGACTCTAGCTGTTGCACTAGGTATTGCTACAACAGCCTTACTATCCCTGAAATTCGAAACCGATAGATTAGTGCGCGCGCTCACCAAAGAAGATATCTACGCGGCTTTGCAGTTTGCTGTGATCACCGCCATTGTCTTGCCTGTACTGCCCAACGAGAGCTTTCTCCCCCCGCCCTTCGACGTTTTGAACCCCTTCAAGATCTGGCTGATGGTAGTCTTCATTTCTGGGATTAGCTTCGTAGGTTATGTGGCGAACAAAATTGTGGGTGCAGAACAGGGTATCGGTCTGACCGGATTTTTAGGCGGCTTAGTTTCTTCCACTGCCGTAACACTCAGTTTCTCTGAGCGCAGCAATAAACAACCAGAACTCTCTAAACCATTTGCTTTGGCGATCATGATAGCCTGGACGGTGATGTTCTCGCGTGTGCTTATCGTAGTAGGTGTGTTGAGCAAATCCCTCTTGGCTATAGTCTGGATTCCTCTGGTGGCAGCGGGTGGTATCGGTCTGCTTTATGGGATA
Organism: uncultured Anaerolineales bacterium; assembly: GCA_964560795.1. Lineage (GTDB taxonomy): Bacteria > Chloroflexota > Anaerolineae > Anaerolineales > UBA11858 > NIOZ-UU35. The sequence continues at coordinate 7,596 of CAZLNX010000293.1, forward strand.
TATCTGTTCATCTCACAGCGATCAACCGAAAAAGGCGATGTCAATTTTAATAATCCCTTTGATTTGAAATCAGCCATCCAATTTGGCTTGCTTTATGGAGTGGTGCTTTTGGTTTCGCGTGCTGCTCAAATGTATTTCGGCGATACTGGAAT
>CAZLNX010000294.1:0-7685 GCA_964560795.1 uncultured Anaerolineales bacterium
TACGTGTACCTGTGCCCATTCCTAAAACTGGCAACACTTAACAGGGAGACCACCGGAGTTTTTATCACAAAAAAACGACCAACACCAGTGACATGTATATTAAAATGCTTGAAAACAGATACCGATTTGAAATTGATAAAGATGAATCAACTTACACGAACGATGCTTGTGGTCTCGGTGGCGGCAATTCTTTGGATATCATACTTCACTTGGAGGTGGGATCGAGCAACCGTTTGTTGCTGATCCTAAGTACGCAATTGACCGCAGTCTTGCTTATCGCAGTAGATTCTGGCTGGAATTGGAAAGCTATCCTGGCCGGATTATTTGTAGTAACAGGTGCAGTTTTGGGTGCATATGCGATTGAATAGATAGCTATGTGACCACTCTATCAATCACAGCTTGAACTTCCTTGGCCACATCTTCTGGCAAAACCTCGGGTTGGTGCTCGGCTAATATCGTTTTGACTCGCTCCCGAGCGCGATCTCGCAAGCTCATTTCTCCATCAGCAGACCAACCTTCATGGTTCTGGCGATCCAATAATGTTGGATACCAATCCTCTTTGAAGTGATTGTGGGTGTGATCGAGTCCCAGGAAGTCATTGTCGAAGCCAACCTGATCGATCCAATCCAGGGCCAGGGTTTCTGCATCTACGACAGTGCCTTGCATGAATTTCTTGACCCAATGGATCAACTCATCGCACATGACGATCATCTCGATGGAGTTGGTCAGCCCCCCCTCGAGGTAGCCAACATCATGAATTAGGTGCGAACCAGCCATGGTTTCAGTCAAGAGGGAGAAAGCAGCTTCTGCAGCAGCCTGCTGGTCGGGCAATTTCGAGTCCGAAGCACCGCCCAATCCAAAGATCGGCAAGCCATAGTATTGAGCCATTTCCACGCAGAGCACCCTGTTATCCGGCGCGGCATAGATATCCAACATGGTGCGCATGTCGAGCATATCCTGGGTGCCGCCGCTGAGAATAATCGGCGCTCCCTCGCGTTTGAGTTGAGCCACAACCAATCCAGCTAATTCGCCGGCATTAGCATAAGCCACCGCGCCCGCGGGAGTGATCGGTCCGCTAGCACCGCGCAGCACCACCGGGGTATATGTTGTCGGCAGCCCTTTCTCCGCCATGAAGAGTAATTTCTGCAAGGCTTCTTCATTGTGAACCAGGGGCGCAGTGACGTTGATATATAGGAATACGAACGGATTGCGTCTCAGAGCTTCTGCTCCCCCGGCAACGATCTCTGCCATTTCTACTGTATGAACACAGCCGTCGAATTCGGTGGTCACAAACATGATCGGTTTGGTTGTGTTCTCCAGCATAGCCTGCATCTGGTAGAGATCGGCGTGCTCTTGGGGAATATCTCCCGCAAGATTCAACGACATGACGAAATCGATATTCGGCAGTGCATCACAAACGCGGATCCCATGAACAATATCTTGGAGAGTGCCCGGACGCCGCTCTCCCGTGTTGAAATCAATCACATTGGGACAGTCCGACCCAGGGCCATAGAAAACGTTGCGTCGCTCTAGTGGCATCACTCGCTCTCCGTAGCGGTTTGCTATGGCGATGCGTTTCGGCGCCGTGTTGAGCGCCCATTCTACTAAATGGGATGGGATGCGAACATGGCTTTCGTCGACTACATCTGCACCAGCCGCTTTGAGTAAATCAACCGCTTCGGGCACTAAAAGACGGACCCCCGTCCGTTCAAGGATTTCTAAGCTGGCGAAATGAATGCGCTCTAGTTGATCATCCGATAGCTTGCGAAAGTGGGGGGCTATAATTGATTGATAATTGCTTTGGGTGATGGTCATTTTGATCTCCAGGGGATGAGAAAAGCCATCAAAGTATACTCGATCTCAAATTATTTTTTTTCTAAGGTGAAAAGTGAAATGCGAAATCAGGAAAATTTACAGGATAAAATAAGGATTTCGCAGTTATACTAAACTAAATGTGAAATTCCTCGAAAGGAGAACTGCAATGTATCGCAACAGAGATTTTGGTATCAATCATATCAAAGCTCGCAAGGATCATCGTTGTTATGGCATGGGTTTAGGTATTATCATCCTCGATGATGTCTACCCTGGATTTCCTGGGGATGTCCGCAATGCCAGCGCCTTCCCATTCCCAATTCAATATGAGATTGTAGAAGGTGTTGATATCTGGGCTCTGGTTCATGAGGAGGATAAATCCCCATGTCGTGAACCAATTCTCAGGGCAGCCAAAAAACTTGAAAGCATGGGTTGCCGGGCCATCGCAGCGGAGTGCGGCTATTTTGCGTACTTCCAGAAAGATGTCGCCGGATATGTGGATATCCCTGTCTTCATGTCGAGCTTGCTCCAGGTACCATTTGCTCAACAATTGATTGGCCCAGAGAGAGTTGTCGGTATTATGGCCGCGCGTCAGGCGCAACTTTTGCCAGAGCACCTTGAGGCGGTCGGAGTTCAGTTGGGTAGCAATTATGTCATCACTGGGGCAGAAGATGATGGTAAATGCACGCAATTTGAAAACCTGTGGTATGCGCCTGTGCGTCCCGACCCCCCCCAAGCGTATTACGATAAAGCAGAGGAAGAATTTGTTCAGGTAGCTGTCGATTTCTACAAGGCTCATCCGAATATGGGCGCTATGATGTTGGAATGCACCGGTATGCAGCCTTTTGCCCGTGCCATCCAACGTCAAATTGATATTCCAGTTTTCAGTTGGGGCACATTATTAGATTATGCCTACTCGGTAACAGTGCACCGCGATTATTATGGACATGTCTAGTAGAGGCGAAAATGTCTGATACTTCTTTCGATCACGTTTACACCCATCACTCCGCCCAATTTCGCAGCCTCAACGAGGATCAGCGCTCATTGCTCCATGAAGCCAGTTTGGAGATCATGGCCCATACTGGGATGCGATTTTTCAGTGAAGAGGCTTTGATGCTATTCAAGAAGGGCGGAGCAACGATCACCGATGGGAACCTGGTTTGCATTCCACCCCACCTGGTCGAATGGGCATTACGATCTGCACCCCAAAATATTACCATCTACGACCAAACTGGAAAACGAGCCATGAGCCTGGGGGGTCACCGGAGTTATTTTGGTGCGGGTTCAGATTGCATGAATATTTACGACCCCCACACAGGGGAACGACGGAAAGCTGTGCTCAATGATGTGGTCAATGGCGTGCGCCTGGTGGACTCACTTCCCAATCTGGATTTTGTGATGTCTATGTATCTGCCATCGGATGTCCCAGAGGATTTTTACGAGCGGAAACAGATGGCGATTATGCTACAGGAAAGCAATAAACCGATTGTTTTTGTGGGCATCGAAGCAGATAGTACAGTCTATGCTGTGGAGATGGCTGAAATTGCAGCCGGAGGTTTGGAGCAGTTGCAGCGCTACCCTTTCATTATCAACTATATCAACGCGGTTTCAGCGTTTCAGCACAACAAACAAAGTTTGGAGAGGTTGTTGTACGCGGCTGAGCGAAATTTGCCCTCAATCTATGCACCGGGAAACAGTCGCGGTGTCACTGCTCCAATAACGATCGCTGGCGCGTTAGCCTTAGGGAATGCGGGTCAACTTGCGGGGTTGGTGCTCACCCAACTCAAGCAAGAAGGCTCGCCGTTTTTGCGCAGCCACCCCAGCGGTACGACCATGGATTTACGTTCCATGGTTAGCATCTACGCCTCGCCTGATGTTGGACCTTATGGATGGGATTTGGCTCACTCGTACGGCATTCCCACATTCGGTGCCGCAGGGTGCAGCGATGCTAAAATCTTCGATGCCCAGGCAGCGGCCGAAGCCACGCTGCTGTTATTCGACAACACGATCAACGGGGTAAACCTGATCCATGATATTGGCTACCTGGATTGCGCTATGACTGGATCGCTCGAATTGGTTTACTTTTGCAATGAGATCATTGGCTGGCTAAGGCGATATTTACAGAAGATCGAGATCAGCGAAGAAACCCTGGCGTTGGATCTGATCCATGAGATTGGTCCCGATGGACATTTCTTGGAGACGGATCATACGTTTAAGCATGTGCGCGAGGATTGGACGCCTTCACTCGTCGACAGGCTTGATTACTCCCGTTGGGCCGATCAGGGCAGTAAAACCTTGCATGAGCGCGCCAATGAAGCAGTCAAAGAGATCATCGCCAATCACCATGCTGAGCCGCTGCCAGAAGATGTTGTCCGCAGGTTGAATGCAATCGCTTTGCAGGAGGCCTCTAATCGATAAAGCAGATAGATTGTTTGCCGAATTCTGCGCAGTTTTTGATGTTTGGGAGCCAGAGCGCGCTCATCTCTCTTTGTTGGTGGATGAAGCAGAGATGGAACTCGTTGTTTCGATCTACCAACATGCCCAGCGGGTAGATCAGTCGCTGACGGTGGAGATGATTGCAGTTCTATTGGGTTTGAATTATGCCCAAACAGATATGCTTGTTCAACGGGCCTACTCCCGATGTATTTTGAACAAAGTCATTGAAGATGGGATCACAGAATATTCCCCCGCAGATTTCTATGCCCGTTTGGATCATTTCGCCAAGCATGAGAACTGGGGAGACATTCCTAAAGAAGATCGTCAGGTTATCAACCGGCGTTTCCTTGACGAGTTCATCAACAGGCATAAAGTAAATATCGAGCGCAAGATGCGCGGGCTCGAGGCTGAGAACGCTTTGCCCAATGATACCGTTATGCTATTGAGTGAAGTTGAAGAGATGATCGAGGCTGCCAACGACATCGTTGTACAACCCTGCGATTGCCGTAAACTGGGGGAGAATTGCGACAAACCTGTGGAAACCTGTATCTGGCTCGATGAGGGTGCTCGTGAAGCTCTTGATCGCGGCCACGGGCGTCGCCTTACGAAAGAAGAAGCTGTCGAGTTGCTGCGCTGGACAGATAAGAAAGGTTTGATGCATACTGCTGATAGCGCCTGGCGAGAGCGCGGCTTACACGCTATCTGTAATTGCTGTGCCTGTGATTGCTACCCCTTTCGCGCCGCCCATGAACTGGGTACGAAAGGTGTCTGGCCGAAGAGTTACTACGTTGCGGCTTACGATACAGAAATGTGCAATTTGTGTGGGGCCTGTGTCAAGCGTTGTCACTTTGATGCCTTCAATAATGGTGACTTCACAAAAGAAGTGAATGGCAGGGAGAAAACCGTTGTTCAGTTTGATCCTGAGAAGTGTTGGGGGTGTGGTTTGTGCGCCAATACTTGCCCTGAAGGTGCTATTGAAATGATTAGCTTGATTGGCATGAAAGTGTAGGTCAACAAATGCTATATGGTGGGGTTGAACGAGAAGAAGATCGAAATCGACTCTTAGGTGGACTTATTGTGCCGGGAAGCTGAGATCATTGGCGTATCGGATCACCTAGCCAGCGAATTGCCACTGCTGATTGAGTATCTTCGAGAAGGAAAACTAGATCTTTCCAGAATGATCTCCCATACTATCCCCCTGGATGTGGATGCAATCAACGCCACCTTCGATGAGCTTGATTCTTACAGTCATGCTGGTCGGGTGGTGATCACTCCCTAGGTGCAGCGATAGGAGCCAGAATCGCTCCTGATAACCTGATCAGGTCTTCTGTGCCAAGTTCTAAACCGGCCATGGGGTCGCCGCTGCTGATGTTGACTTTCTTGGATTGGACGATAGCATCGTCGAAGACGACGGGAATATCTTCAGGTAGGCATAGCGGAGCCACCGCGCCTTGTGTGTAGCCAGTTAGTTCGCGAATCTCCTCGGCAGAAGCAAAGCTCAATCGGCGCCACTCACCCTGGAGGCAGCCCCGTACAGCCTGTGGATCGAGGCGCGAATCTCCCGTTACACAGGCCATCACAAATCGGTGTTTCTTCCTTTCCCGCAGCAGGATAGATTTGACCATCTCCTCTTTTACCACACCGCGTTGGACCGCCGCTGCTTCCACAGTGAAGACCGGCTCGGAGTGGGGCAGCAGGCGGTAGGCGATGTTCTGCGAGTCGAGTAATTCGGTGAGGCGCGTTTTGATCATGCTGAAAGTATAGTGGCGACTATGGGGCATGTCAATTTGATTTGGCATGATCCGTAGGTAGGACTCAGGTTCGGACAAGAGTTCGGACATTGAGATCAAAGATTAGGTTAGTGAATATCATCAGGGCGATATGAATAATATGAGATAGGGTTGCATCTGGCAATTTGTAGCGTTGTTTTATCAGCAGGAAAGGTCCTGAGAACAAATGCCAGCGAGAACGCTTATCAACTTCTGGTATCTGGAGCAAATTGAAATCTTTTGGAGATACGCCAGCATACTGCACATCTCGAATGGCTTCCCCGATCACGATACTGATCGAGTAAGCCAACATAACCAAAGCAATCATTTTGTTCAGCAAGGTCTGTGATTTGTTCATGATCTTGTGGATGTTCAACAGGCTTTTGAGATCACGGAAGCAGATTTCAATCTTCATGCGCTTGAAGTAGAGTTCCAACGCATCTTCTGGCTCCAGGTTGGTCATAATCCAGATGGGTTGTTTGAAACCATATTGCCAAATGCCAACCACATTCAAAGGCACTTCTCCCATGTAGTAAACCTGGCGATAGATCTTGGGCTTGTTGAGTGGTGCAATGGCCAGGCGAAGCTGTTGTTTTTGATCTGCATCATAGTAGAAGTTAGGGGGATTGTTCCCCGTATTCAAGCGGATCACAAACTGAACTTCACTAGCAACCAAGCTTTTCAATAACAGCCGATAAGAAAACTCCCGGTCAAAGATGATCGGTCGAGAACCAATCAAGGTTTTGATGTCTTGGATGGCTTTGAAATGCTCCAGATTCCTTGAACTTACCTGGTCTTCAAACGTTCGAGATGAGTAAGTAATAAAGTGAAAAGGGATCGCTCTGCCTCGCACAGGTGTCGCCAGGGTCAATGTGCAAAAACCTTTTGTTTCGCCATCCTTCAGTGTGCCAACATACTCCGTCTTCTTGGCATGCGGACGTTCTATTTCGGTTGGATCGCCAATCACAAACTCAGATTCTTCGTTGAATAGCAGCTTGAGCGTTTGGTGTGGATCGTTCTCATGCATAAATCGTTGTACTCGCTTATAGCAGGCAGCTTCACTTCCGTTCATTCTGGATGCAATATCACTGATCCGGGGTGAACGTGTCTCCAATATGGCCTGCATGATTTCGCCTGCTTGCTGAGCAGTCTTTTGATCAGTAAAGAGTAGTTCTGTAAATTCTGAAATGCGGGTAAACTTATTCATGGGAACCTCTTTTCTCTCTCTGGGTGTGGTTACCCTGAGTTTAGAGGTTCCCTTCTTTCTTGTATAGTTGTCCGATCTTTTGTCCGAAGGTCAGGTAGGAAAGTTGACATGCTGATGTATATAAGATATATTATTGATATATCAGTAAGCTAAGCATAAAGAATTCGTATAAATCGCCGAATCCCAGACTCGAAAACTTGGCATGCATATTAAATTATGCTATTATCAATATTGCCGAAGTCGAGATAAAACAGTTTTCTCATTCATTATTCGTATTTTTTAAACAAATAAATGCAAATGACTGAGGATTGCCTGCGGGTAATCCCAGACGAACAAGGTCAAATGCTGCAATGCTATGTCCACCCATAGTTGTATGTTCGATGATCAGGTGCTGTTTTGATATTTAATCGGCGTTGGTGCATGAAGCCTAGACAAAACAGGGCTTGAGCGAGTAACCTTGG
>CAZLNX010000295.1:0-7680 GCA_964560795.1 uncultured Anaerolineales bacterium
CAGACCTGATCTTCTTGTTTTTTGTGCAAACTTTTTACTGTTAAGGTACTAACTGCCGAACGTCAAAGCGGAGATCGCTCTCGCGAAGCGACGATCCTCTCCAACATTGGACGTATCTATGACCGGCAAGGACAATTCAAACAAGCTTTAGCTCAATTTGATCAGGCTATCGATATTCAATGCCAAATTGGGGATCGCCCGGCTGAGGCATATACGCTGGGCTTAGTAGCTGATGTCCAACGCCGGAGAGGAGAGTTTTCTAGCGCAGAAGCATATTACCAGCGAGCAGTTGCCATTGACCAGGAAATAGGACGACAGGCAGGAGAAGCGGCGACACTCAATAACTTGGGGCTGCTCTACCGGGCACAAGAAAAAAACCAGGAAGCCCTGGAATACTACCATCTGGCTCTCGAATTACAGCGTTTGACCGGCAATCGCCAGGGCGAAGCGGCTACCCTGGGCAATATTGGCGTAGTGTATCGTGCCATGGGAAAGTATCAAGAAGCCCTGACTGTATTAGAGCAATCGTTATCTTTACGCCAAGTTGTGCAAGATCGTGTTGGCGAGGCGTCTACCCTGAATAATATGGGGCGAGTACACCGGTTGACTGGTGATCTGCCCCTCGCCCTCCAACTTTATGAACAAGCACTGGGCCTCCTGCAAGAAGTCGGGGATCGAGTCAACCAGGTAACCATATTGAACAATATCGCCATGGTGTGCGCCGAAGAGGGATATCTTGAGAAAGCAGAGAACCTGATGCAGGATGCGGTTGCCATCGACCGTGCATTAGATTTGCCCTCTTTGAAAGAAGATCAGGAAACGCTGGATTGGATCAGTTCTCGAAGGCGAGAAGCAAACTCATGAGTAGTGCTCGAGAGCGTTATATTCATTTCTGGCTGTCTTATGTAGATAGTCAAAGGGACGAAGCGCAAGCCCTCGCCGAAGAGTTTGTGCAGATCCAGCGTGTTTGGAAAATACTCAGTACAGAACAGGAAATTGGGCAAGACGCTCAGCAGAAAGAACAATGGGTATTAAATTTCTTATTTGCGTGCGATAGTTTTCTGGAACAGCAAGGGCTGTTGTGGGAGAATATTGCCTGGATTGAGCGCGGGCTAGTTGCAGCGCAATCTCTAGAACAACCGGTGCTTATCGGGCGGCTAGGTCAAGATTTGGGTTGGTGTTATCGAGAGCTCGGACAACTAGAGAAAGCGCTTGATTATCTTCAATTGGCGTTAGATGTGCGGCGTAAGTTTGGTCCACCAATTGGTGAGGCAGCTACCCTAAACATGATTGGCGTCGTTTATGATGACCTGGGGCATTATCAAGAAGCCCTGGATTACTTCCGACGAGCATTAGTAATCCGACAAAAAGAGGGTCATCGAGAAGGCGAAGCGATCACTCGTCACAACATGGCTGCTACATGCATTAACCTAGGCTTATGGGGAGAGGCCGAAGAACAGTACCTCTCTGCACTCGAACTGGCGCGTGAGGTTAGCGATATTAGTGCCATCGCTGGCACATTGAACAACCTGGGGGAGGTTCTGCTTCACCAGGGGAAATTGGACGAGGCAGCAGATTATTTGGTTCAGGCATTGCAGTTGTTTGATGAATTAGGAGAACAACTACACATCCCCTCTGTACTGAACAATCTTGGCATGCTCAATCACAAAATTGGGTTACCACGCCAGGCGATCGAATACTTTGAAAGGGCATTAGCACTTCAACGTGCCATTAGCAAGGAAGATGTTTCAGCTGTAACGCTAAATAATCTTGGGACGGTTTACCAGGGTATGGGCAACTATAAGAAAGCGATCCTCTACTTCGAGCAAGCATTAGCAATCCATCAAAGCTACAAGCGGGAGAGAGATAGTGCTATCGTCCTTTCCAACCTTGCCGCGATTCATCAAAGTTTGGGAGACGGGGCAGAAGCACTAGAAAAATACCTGGCTGCCTATGAGATCTTCGATCGTATGGGGGCACGTACAGAGATCGCCACTGTTTCGAACAATCTGGCTACTACATATCATGCGTTAGGGCATATTGACAAGGTTCATCAACATCTCCAGCAAGCCTTGGATCTACATCGAGAACTACAAAATCCAGAAGGAGAAGCGCAAACTCTAAATAACATCGCAGTTATTTTGAAAAAAAATGATCCGGAGGAAGCAATACAATACTGTAAAAGAGCTTTATCAATCAGTGAGAGCATTCAGGATAAAGATGGACAGGCAACCCATCTTCACAATTTAGGGGCAATCTACAGCGAACTGAATGAGCTTGAGGTTGCGGTAGGATATTACAGCGCAGCTTTGGAAATACGGCGTGAGATCGAAGATCAGGCTGGAACTGTCAATACCCTGTACAACCTGGCGATGATCTGGGCTAATCTAAGAGACTTATCACTGGCTGAGGATTTGCTTGGGGAAGCTATTCATTTAGACGATGATCATGGCCTTCCTACCCTGGAACGCGACCGGGAGGCACTGTCGGAAATACAGCGTCATTTAGCTGACCTAAATCACAGTGCTAGGTAGAACACGTTATGAATGCACGTAAGCGACATGCCGGGCATTATTTGAATCGCATCCAAGAAAACCCCGATGACTGGTCCTGGTTCGATACAGCGTGGGACCAAATCCAACATGCCTGGAACTTCGCAATAAAGAGCGATGATGATGCGCTACTTTTGAAATATTTGTGTGCATTCGAGCCGATACTCGATCAGCGAAGTTTGTGGCGCGAGGAGATCGAGTGGCTCGAAAAAGGTTTGGATATCGTTCGATCTGCCGGTATGGAAGATGCTGAAGGTTCGTTACTCAACAACCTGAGCATTGTTTTAGCTAATCTGGGTGAGGTTCACCACGCCATTGAACTCGACAAACAAACACTGGAACTGGCGCAAAAAATGAAGGACCAATCCTTGGAAATCAATGCCTTGATCAATCTTGGCAATGCTTATCAGCGAATTGGGGAGATTCCCCAAGCCGTTGACTACTATGAGCGGGTGATTGGAAAAGCAAATGAGGGAAACAACCAGCAGAAGCTAAGCGAAGCCTTAGCAAACTTGGGACTGGCATATTCCCATAGTGGTGATTTCAAGCGCGCTATTAGGTATTATGAGAAACGCCTGGCAATTGCACGAAAGCTAGGTGACAGTATGGGAGAAGCAATTACCTTGAACAATCTTGGAAATGCTTATCGCAACTTGGGAGAGTTGGAGCGATCGGCCAGACTCTTCGAACAAGCATTGTCAATCTCTCAGCAATTGGGACATCTTCAAGGAATTGCAAACGCGCTGGGGAATTTAGGGACTGTATGCCACCGGAAGGGAAATTTGCGGCAGGCGATAGATTTTTATGAACAGCAATTGACAATCGTCCGACAGATCGGCGATAAATACGGGGAAGGGAATGCATTGCGCAATCTTGGTTTAGCCAATGCAGATTTGGGCGATAATGATCAAGCTATGGCTTATTACGAGCAAAGCCTTATGATCGCACGCAAGATCGGAGATCGCCGGGGAGAAGGAATCGCACTCGGAAATTTGGGGGACGTTTTTCGCAAATTAGAGGAGCACAACCGAGCAATTGAATGTTATGAGGAGCGATTGAAAATCGCATATGAAACCATTGACCGCAAGAGGGAAGCCATAGGATTAGGGAGTATGGGGAATATCTATTATGATCTGGGTGAATTAGCAAAAGCCAAAGATTTCTATCAACGAGCATTGAGCATTGCCCACGAGATCGGACATAGAAGCGGAGAGGCGAACTGGGCCTGGAATATTGGACTAGTTTACGAGAAGCAAGGTGAACTTCAAAAAGCTGTTGAGATGATGCAAATCACTTTAGATTACGAGCGTTCCATAGGCCACCCCCTGGCGGAAGAAGACTTACGACGTATCGAAGAATTACAAATGAGAATAATTCGGGGAGAAGTCTAGGTTACGGAAAAGCTCGCAAACTGCAGGAAAAACTTCCTCTCATATTAGAAAAATCACCTTCTATTCGTGTTTGCACAAACTTCGAGAAATCTTAAAGCCACCCAAAATGGGACAGCATGGTCGTTAGAATAGACAAGAGGTGGTCAGCGCCCTTACGGCTCTAAGCATTCGTAGGGTATATTTTTAATAATTTTACCCAACCAACAACCTCAAGTTGGAATGCCAGTTATCAAGGGTTTCTATCTCTAGTGCTGTCATGTCGGCATCTCAGCATCAAATACATATCCCGTACCGCGCACACTTCGAATCCACCCCTTGCCTCCCGGGAATATAGCTAGCTTTTTTCGCAGCCGGCTGATTAACGGGCGTAAAACCTCGGGGGCTTCCCATTCACTGACCTCATATCCCTGTACCAGGAAGGCGATCTCGTTATGAGACAACACACGGCCCCAATTTTCGATGAAGACACGCAGCATCTTACCTTCCGTGGGGGTCATACGTACACGGTCACTTCCGCGCCAAAGCTCACGCCGAGACATATCGGCTTGTACGCCCTCCGGTAAAGAGATCACTTGTCTCTTCGGCTTGGGGAGTTTTGACATTCCCTCGATCTCTTTCAGCTGTTGTAGTGACTTTTCTATTTGTTCTAGCAGGAGACGCTTGTGTTTTCTTTTATCTCGACAGGACAAGGCACCGCTAACGCTGCTGAGGAGTTCCTGGGATGAAATGGGTTTTAGCATGTAGTCATAGGCGCTCAGACGTAGTGCTTCAATAGTCGATTCCATGGAAGCATCTCCAGTCAATAGAATGATCACCACCTCAGGAGAAATCTGGCTTGCTTCTTTGATTACCTCGATGCCACCCATGTCAGGTAGGTGTACCTCGGAAATCATTACGGCGATTTCTATACCTTCTAGAATCTCCAACGCTTCTTCTCCATTCGCCACGGCTACTACAGCATGTTTCTCTGCCTCGAGTATGTTGGTCAAGGTATCGCGAATCTCTTTATCGCCATCTACGACGAGTATTTTTGCGCTCATGTTCACCTCGTATTTATTGTAATATAATTGTATATTAAATTCAAGATAATATGTATTTCTCTTACTGTTGCCAACTGGCATCGCCTGGATGTGCCGGATTATCCGGCATATACGTCCTGGCCAAATCCACCGTGTTTGCATCATGATGGAAGTTGATTCGATGTGTGATTATCCTGGTTTCCTTATGCTCACCTCCTGACCAAACTTGATTCAACCATCCCCCGACCGAGACAACACAACTGTTATGTGTGGCTTTTTTGAACGCTCTGACGGCATCAGTGAGGAGTCCCTGAAAAGAAATATAGTGGACACCTCCCAATGTTTCCTGTTCAGTTTGTAGAATGGCGCTGCTGCATTCTTCACCATTCCCACGGACAATGCAGGTGCCACTCAGCAAGACCACATTAGTACTGATACCAAATGATATTGAAATGTCGTTAGGGTATGTTCGATCCCGTTCTCTCCCAATTACTCCGTTCACAGCGTCCACGAAGGCACGGGTTGCCTCTGCTCGAAGCTCTGGAGAAACATCAAAGGTGATATTCTCCGTCACAACCACCGAACGGCAGATATCTCCATCCCAGTAACTCTTGAGCCAGCCATACAGACGCACGGGAAGGTCTCCCGATACGACCTCTGTAAAAGCGCAAGTTTCCAGTGCCAGTCGTTGTCTATACACGACAAACGGGTGTTTTATCTTCTCGTGTGCAAACGGTGACGTGGTGGACAAAATGCCGCTCACATAGACCATCTCAAGGCCATCAATTACGCTGGTATCCTGTCTAATGACGGAGAGGACCCCGTCTAAGATGACCACATTATTCCGTTTCATAGCGCTATTCTTCGAGATTCCTGTCAGTCCTGTTTGGTTTTCTAAGCCAATCGTCTAAGGCGCGACGTGAAAACCGCCAGCTCCCACCGACCTTGCGCGCAGGGAGTTTGCGTGCGTTGGTAAGTTTGTAAACCGTAGTGATGGCCGGCCTGGGAAATTCAGCTGTTTCCTTCACGGTCATTATTTGTTGTGTTTTATCACTTACTGAGTTCTCTTTCTGTTTAGCTTGCACGTTTATTTCCTTTAATGAAACATCATCTTACAAAACTTGTGAGGTGGTGAGGTGGCATTCTCCTACCCCAATATGTGGGCGTAATGCCAGCATTATTGAGGTATCTTCCATATATTGGGGGTTGTTTCGCTTCACCGTCCCCTCACCAGTTGGGGCAATCGTGGTGAGGATTTTCTCAAAGTGGTGAGGGGGTGGTGAGGTAGTGGTGAGGAATGTTGTGAGGTTGAAAATATTCAATATATAGGTAGCATAGTCAGAAAAACAGGATTTCCGTCCATATATTGGCATGATAATTTGATCATTGTTTTGACCTCACCAGCTCACCACAAGAACCTCGCGCACATGGAAAAAATCACACAGTTTGATCCAAATCAGCATTTTTCTCAACATGCCGGCGAGGAGGAGATGGGTTCTTGATGGTGACACCGTAGAGTTCCTGGACTTTCGCCAAGTTGAAAGCCACCATTCGCACGCTCTTTCCCGCGCTCGTAACCCACTTGGACACCTGGATGTGGCTGCCACCGCCTGTCTCAGCCAACAATCCGCTAATTTGGTTGAACTGCCTGTGCAGGGCATCTTTGGTGGTATCGAAGTATTCCCCGAGCTGCGCCCAGAATTCTCGCACATAGATCATGCAGCTTCTGGTGTCCAGGTAAAAAACGCTTTCGTCGTCTATCTCATACCACCCCACAGGATCCGCTTCTGGCAGAGGCGTGATGCTGCCTCCTGACCGGGGCTCCAGGTATATCTTACGGCGCTGGATGAGGTTGTCCAAGGCCTCGAAAAACTTGCGCACCGGTGATTCGGCGGCAATTTTCTCAGCCTGGTTCTCGATGACCTGCAAAATTGCCTGACTGTTCCGTTCAGCAAGGTTGGAAGATTCAATTGTGGACAATGCGCCCAGTTCTGTGAAAGCGATCAGGGCTATTTGTTGAGCTGCATCCAGGGTGGCGAAATAGTCCGGCAGCCGGTTTTGCATATTGCCATCCCGGGCGAGTTTGTGGGATTCTTCGATGATCTCCAAATACAATTCTGTGGCTCGTTTCCAGTTCACCACCAGCCATTGAACGTAAGCCGCCATGGCCTGAGCGTACAATCCCTGTTTGGCTTGTACTTGTGTCCTATCCAGTTCTTTACGGGGAAGCTCACCGGTATCGGGCAGCACCTCGCCGCGGGCAATGGGCACGTACACCATTCGACCCACGGTACTCTCCCCGGCCAGTGGTAGTTCCGCTGTGGATAACACCATGCCACGAGGGACGCGTGTCTTGCGTTCGCTCAAATCTCGATTGGCACGACCACGCGCCGAGCGGTTACCTACTGCTCGTACAACTTGGTGAGCGCTTTTGTGCATTCGGCGGGAATCAGCCGCGCTTTGGAATTGAGGGGCAAAGTCATCGATGACAACTGGCACGTCTTTGGTGCTGAACAAAACTCCTTCGATGTGCGTGACCGTGCTCATCCAATCATCTGGGGCGTGATACTGGCGTCCTTCGATAAATCCTGTCCCGAAGTGCGTCAAGGCCAGGTGCGCTATGGTGGATTTGCCGCTCTGGGTGGGGCCATACAACCAGATTACGGTATATACTAATCGCGAATAGGATTTGTGAGAATTAGGATGATTGAGGAGCCT
>CAZLNX010000296.1:0-7662 GCA_964560795.1 uncultured Anaerolineales bacterium
GGCAGGCTCCTCAATCATCCTAATTCTCACAAATCCTATTCGCGATTAGTATAAGGTGCGAAATGTTCTGACCCATCATCCAAATCAGAATATCCAGATCGTGGCAGCACTTGGCCAGGATCATGGGAGCAGAATCTTCCTTCTTGCGCCAGTTACCGCGCACAAAGCTGTGCGCCATATGCCACCAGGAGACATTCTCTCGGTGTGAGACATTAACAATATCTCCCAACACCCCCGATTGGATGATTTCGCGCATCTTTGTAAAGTGCTTCGTGAAACGCAAAACGTGGCATATATGCAACTGCCGCCCGGTCTCTTCAGCGACATCAACTAACTGACGGCATTCATCAGCCGTGGTCGCCATAGGCTTCTCGAGCAGCACATCATACCCCGCTCGTAA
Source organism: uncultured Anaerolineales bacterium (assembly GCA_964560795.1). Lineage (GTDB taxonomy): Bacteria > Chloroflexota > Anaerolineae > Anaerolineales > UBA11858 > NIOZ-UU35. The sequence continues at coordinate 401 of CAZLNX010000296.1, forward strand.
AGCTGCCAGGGTCGGAGCGGTATGCTGCTGATCTTGGGTGCAAACCAACGCTGCCTGCCCTAATCTCTGCCCTGAGCCCGTCGAAGGGTGGCCGCGTTCTAGCAAATGTTCCCAGCTTTCGAATTGGTACTCAGGGGTGATCTGGTGCTGCGCAGCAAATTGCTGACGCCGTTCAACATCCGGTTCGGCCACAGCCAAAAAGCGGATCTTCTCGGGATGCCGAAGGGCATATGCGCCATAAACATCCGCACCGCGCTGACCGGCGCCAATCATGATAGCGTCAATTGGGTTCTTGTTCATCAACTTCTCCAAATTTCTTGGAAATCTGTAGAGACACAGCATGCTGCGTCTCTACAAAAATGATTTAGGGAACAGGCATTTGAATAGCAACGGCCTACTTCCTCAATTCGGCAACCGTGACTCCCTCACCGCCTTCATTTTGCTTTCCGGCCTCGAACGAGATCACCTGTGGGTAACGTTGTAAGGCCTCGCGCACCACTTTGCGCAGCTTTCCAGTACCTTTACCATGGATAATCCGCACCCAGGGCAAGCGCGCCAAGTAGGCTCGGTCCAGATAATTCTCCAACACATCCAAGGCTTCATCCGCACGCTGGCCTCGCAGATCGAGTTCGACACCTGGGGAAGGGTGAGTGCCAGCAGCCGATTGAGGGCGACGAACATCGCTCTCCGCTCTCCGCTCCCCACTTTCTGCAAGCATTTCTTCTCCACTGCCTACTAAAACCAATTCCGTCAGTTTCGCTCGCACACGCAGCACGCCAATCTGCACCTCTGCGCTGTCTTCAGCCAGGGTGCGCACAATCCCATCTTTATCCAGGGAACGCACACGCACTTTGGCACCCAAACGGATCGGTCCGCTCACCGGAGTAATATCGGGCACATGGCGCTCGACGGGGACCTCGACTTCTTCAACTAATTCTTCAATTTTTTCTTCGGCTTGTTGAACCACTTCCAACGGCTGACGAGCACGGCGCAGTTCTTTGCGCAAATCTCGGATCTCATCCCGGACAGCCTTGACTTCGTCTTCAGCTTCCTGTCGGGCATCTTCCAATACTTCTCGGCGTTCGTCTTCGATGGCTTCCAGGCGTTCGGCCAATTCCGCGCGCAGTTCTTCTGCTTCTCGTTTGGCATCATCGGCGCGTTGGCGCGCCTCGCGGGAGATATCCCTTTGGCGATAAATCTCGTCCAATAGATCATCGGCGCGCAGTTCATCAGGGTCGATCTCCTGACGTGCCGCTGTCACAATCTCATCGGGCAGGCCCAAACGCTCGGCGATAGCCAACGCATTAGAACGTCCAGGCAGGCCAATGGTCAAATGATAAGTAGGCTGAAGAGACTCAAGGTCGAATTCCACACTGGCGTTGATCACTCCCGGTGTGGCATGGGCAAAGGCTTTTAACTCCGGATGGTGGGTCGTCACCAGGGTCGTAATCCCACGCTCAACCAGGTGCGTCAGCAGGGAGCGCGCTAAGGCCGCGCCCTCCTGGGGATCGGTCCCCGCACCCAATTCATCCAGGATCACCAACGAGTTGGTATCGGCTCGCTCCAAAATCTGAATGATATTGGTGATATGCCCAGAGAACGTCGACAAAGATTGCTCAATGGATTGCTCATCGCCGATATCAGCATAGATCGATTTGAACAGGCTGATTTCCGACTCGGGGTGCACGGGGATATGCAACCCGGTTTGGGCCATCAGCGCCAGCAATCCAACCGTTTTCAGAGAGACAGTTTTGCCGCCTGTGTTAGGACCGGTGATCACCAGTGCCCTGGTTTCAGGGTCCAGCTCGACATCGATGGGGACAACCCCTTCGACTCCGCTCAGGGCTAGGCTTTCCTGGTCCAGTAGTGGGTGCCGGGCATCGAGCAGACGGATTCGCACCCGAGGGTACGCTTCACCTTTGGGCGTCTTGATGGGGTGCAGCTTGGGTTCAGATGCTTCCAGATCCTCAGCATATTTTGCGCGGGCGAAGGCCACATCCATGTCAGCGAGGGCCTCGGTCATCTCATCCAGAGCAGGAGCGTGCTCAGCCACCTGAGCGGTTAGCGCCAACAAGATGCGGCGCTCTTCATCGCGCTCTTCGAGCTGCAACTCTTTATACTTGTTATTCTTTTCGACGACACTCAGCGGTTCTACAAAGAGCGTAGCCCCTGAAGCCGATTGATCGTGCACAATACCTTTCACCCTCCCCTTGAAATCTGCCCGCAGGGGGATCACATAGCGGCCATCCCGCTGGGTGATCAGGTTCTCCTGCAAGTAGGGGCTGATATCGGGATTGTTGATCATACGCTTCAACTGCGTCAACAATCGATCGTGCTCAACCTTGAGATCGCGCCGGATTCTGGCCAGTTTATCTGAAGCCGTATCCAGGATTTCACCGCGGTCGTTCAGGGTTTGAGAGATGGCATCGACTAAACCCGTTGAAATGGGCAGGCGTAATGTGATCTCAGCCAGATGAGGGAAGCGATCTCCCTCACGCTCGAACAGACGCCGCAGTGTGCGCGACGCGATCAACGTGTATTTGATATCCAGAAATTGATTAACTTCCAGCACTACCTGACGGGAGGCCGCTTTGACGTCTTCGCGGATATCTCGCGCCCCGCCAATACTCGTTGATGGGCGTTCCCCCAATAATTCGCGGGCTTCGCTGGTCTCAGCCAATCTTTGGCGTGCTTCATGCAGCTTTATGGATGGTTTCAAACTGCGCGCTTTGTCGGCTGAGGCGCTGAAGGCACAATATCCGGCCAGGCGGTCGAGGATCTTGGGGTATTCGAGAGTGCGGAGTGTTTTTTCGTTCATAGTTCGTTTCAGGTTCAACGTTGCAGCGCTGGGAGTTTACCATATCGTCAACCGGCTGGTCAGAGGCGCGATACAATATCAATTATGCTACATCGTCTTGCGATATTTGTCTTCCTAGTTGGGGCACAATTTTCATTGCCACACCAAACCAGAACTTGCGAACCGCGGCCCGATTACTGGTTTGCTGAGAGATATGCATTTGAACCAGTACATCTACCCGAATCTATTGAGTTGGTTCAATCCCCACAAGATGCGGCAGTAGGAGATTTTCAGATCAGCAATCTTTCTAATCTGTCCCTTTATGTTTTGCCGATGGATGCCATCCAATCACTGGTCGCGACTGTAGAGCCTTCATTTACTGGTGACGGACTTTCAGAGGAGCAAACTTCAGAGGAAATCTTCTTGCTAGATCGAGCGACCGAATTGGCGGCCTTCGTGCTAAACTCAGATGAGTCTTTGACATTAGATCTAGAAAGCTTGACCGCGTTGGTGCCTTATATCGAAGAACGCAACATCATCGGCTTTAGTCGTCCAAGCTTCGTTTATTTGCCAATCACGCAAAGGGGAGAATTTCACCTGGTATTTGGTGATCAGTTGATCACCGTGCCATTCACTATCTCGTATGCCCTCAATGAAAACTTCAATCCCGAAGTTTGTGGGGAAGAAATCGAACCAGCAACCCAGCAGGAAGTTTCCTTTGATGAAGAATCAAATAACAGCATTCTTATCAGCACGATTGCATTCGGGACAATCTTGTTGGTTACATTGGGGGCAATTATTTGGATTCGGAAAAGGTAGTCGGAGTTTCCATACTCCGAAATATCGTACTTAACCGAGTAAGTTCAATTCTCGCGCTCGCAAGGCAGCCTGTGTGCGGTCGGTGACCCCCAATTTACTCAAGACATTGCTGACATAATTCTTGACCGTCCCCTCGGCTAAATAAAGTTGCTTGGCAATTTCCTTGTTCGATAACCCTTGGGCAAGCAATTTCAAGATCTCTATCTCTCGTTCGGATAATGGCTCTGGCAACCCAACATTGACTGAACGTGTAGCCGGTTCCAGGCGGGCGAACTCGGCGATGACTTTGCGGGCAACCGAAGGCTCAATCAGGGCACCACCGGCAGCGACCTTGCGGATAGCCTCGGCCAGTTCATCCCCAGAGACATCTTTGAGCAGATACCCCAAAGCGCCTGCCCTTAACCCTTCGAAGATATATTCATCATCGTCGAAGGTGGTCAGGATGATGACGCGCGCTTCGGGCCAGCGTTCAATCATCCGGCGCGTGGCCTCAACCCCATCCATGCCCGGCATACGGATATCCATCAAAACAACATCGGGTCTATGTTCTTCGTAAGCCTGCAACCCCGCTTCACCATCCTCCGCTTCGGCAACCACCCGTAAATCGCCTTCCAATTCTAAGATCGTGCGCAGGCCGTCGCGCATCAGGCGCTGGTCGTCGACGAGCAAGAGGCGAATTTGTTCCGTCATTTTACGCTCTTGCCTCCTCAACTAATGGCAAGACCACTTTCAACATAGCCCCACCTTCAAAGCGGTTGGCAAAGTGAACTTCACCCCCCAGTTGCATAGCGCGCTCTCTGATGCCGCGCAGCCCGAAACTTGCTGAGTCAATTTCTTGGGCAACACCAGTACCGTCGTCACGGACGGTCAAGGCGACCTGTTCACTCGTATATGCCAAATCGATCCAAACTTTCTGCGCCTGGGCATGGCGTTGGACATTGGTCAAAGCCTCTTGGGCAGCGCGGTAGATCGTCAAGCGGTGCGCGTCGGGGACAGTATACTCTTCATTGGGTAGAGTCAACACAACCTTAAGGTCCGTGGCTCCTTCAAAAGATGCGACCAGTCTTTTTAGGGCGCTGTCCAAAGATAGATCTGTCTGAATCGGCTCTCGTAACGTGGCAACTGTGCTGCGCAGTTCCCCCAGCGCATCCCTCACCTGGTCGCGCACTGTTGTAACCATCTCTTCCGCTCGATTGGGGTCGGCAGCGATCAAACGCTGGGCTCCTTCCAACTGTACTGCTGCCACGGTCAGGCGATGCCCTAAGGTATCATGCATTTCACGAGCCAAACGATTACGTTCTTCGGACACGGCCAATTCCTCTACCTGGTCGGCGTACTCTTGCAACTGCTGATGAGCGGCTTGCAATTCATTGAGCAGGGTCTGACTCTCTTTGCGAGATTGTTCAGCCACGGCCAGGGCTTGAGCAAAAGCGGAGAAGAACCAATACCCGGTAGCATAAGGCAGCAGGATCAACAAACCGTCTCGTAATGGAAAAGATGCAATGAGAATTATTGCTGTTGCCGCGGTAAAGATGCCGACCCAGGTATACCCTTCTTGTTTCCGGAAACTCACCATCGCCTGCGCACTGAGCATAAAAAAGAGCATCAGGAAAATGCCTGAGTTTGGCTTAAGAAGCACTAGTATGCTCACAATGATTGTTTGAACAAAGAAATACCCCCGTAATCTCCAGATTACTTTCTCGAATTTAGTACTCAATGCAAAGAGCACCCCATAGACCACCAACAAACCTAAAGCCAGTCCGCGCTGAATGCCCGATTCAAGAAAACTGATTCCCAATAGGGACACACCAAGAATGGTGAGGTAGCCAATGGCGAGCACGTATTTACTATCTGGGGGTGAAGCATGATCGTTTGTCATGAGAAAATTGTACAACCTTTCATGAAATATTCCAAATTTTCTTAAACAACCCAGGCTGCTACCTTGCTCAATCATCCTTCGCCTGCGACGCCCAAACGCGAGAATTTCTACCATAACCTGCCTGAGCGGAGCGGAACATAGTGAAACGTAGTCGAAGGTTGGTTATGGCGTCTCCGCTCAGGATGTTATTCCGATTGGTAGCAACTTGAGTTAAATGGAGAACTCCCTACGAACTTGTATAACAAAGTCCGTAGGGATAATGGACCAATTGAGTATAAGGTTATTCTTCATTCTTTTTGAAGATAATCCACAGTCCCAAAACTACCAGAGCCACTGGCCACAGGTAATTCAGTGAGCGGAAGAACGCTTCGGCAACCGGCTTGATGGCGCTTGATCCGGGGGATTCAACGATTGCTACACCTACGGCAACTAGCGACATAACGCCAGCTACGATCAATGCCCACCAGGCTTTAGCATTGGTGAAGATCAAGCCCAAGACGGTGATCAAGGCAAAACCCAATGCCAGCGAGAGCAAGAAGGTAGTACCTTCGAAATGCTCTGGAATAATACCTGTGTTATCTTCGACCAGGAATACGCCCAGGCTCATGCCGCTCAAAATGCCACCGGGGATCAGTAGCCCGATATTGCGGGTTGTCGCGCCCCAGAGGATGAAGAACAGCGCCAGAGCACCGAAGAAGACGCTTCCGGTGAGTTCAATGACGGCAACTTGCTGTAAGAGCATAAAGAGTCCGGCCAAAACCAGCAGGATGCCACCAAAGGGGAAGGCTTTCTTGTCCGTTACGTGATTGTTGTTTTCCATTTTCGATCTCCTTTTTGATCTATATGTGTTTGGAATTTACGCCATAAGAATACCGACAATATGGTCACACACAACAGTCCCAGAAGTCATATACCAGGTCATATGACTAGATATTGTGTGGAATACCTGTGGGAAACGTGTGGGATAATGTTGGATATTGTGGGATATCTCCAGGCTTTCGGGCTTGCCCCATATAATTCCAAGGGTGTCGAAATTTCTTGATGTACAATAATCCTATGTCTGCGATTGAGATCAATAATCTTTCGAAAACCTTTGTCACCAAACGCAAAGCCGCCGGGTTGGGGGGCAGTTTGCGCGCCATGATCCGCCCTAATTACCAGACTGTCGAAGCGGTGCGCGGAATTACCTTCAAGCTGGAGTCTGGGGAACGCCTGGGCCTGATTGGTCCCAACGGGGCGGGAAAGTCCACCACGATCAAAATGCTGACTGGAATTCTCTTCCCATCAGATGGTGAAGCATCCGTATTGGGCTATACCCCTTGGAAGCAGCGTCGCCAACTGGCTTATCACATCGGAACAGTCTTCGGGCAGCGCCCACAGTTGTGGTATCACCTGCCGGCCATCGATACGTTCAGTCTCTTTGGAAAAATTTACGAGTTGGACGATAAAGATGTAGAGAAACGCATTGGGTTCTTATCCGAGGCCTTCGAGATTGGGGATCTACTGGAAACCCCCGTGCGCAAACTGTCTCTAGGCCAACGCATGCGCTGCGAGATCGCTGCCTCGCTGATCCACAACCCCAAACTGATCCTGCTTGACGAGCCATCCATCGGTCTGGACGTTGTCGCCAAGCAGCGAATTCGCGATACCATCCGCCGTATGAGTGAGATGGAAAATGTCGGTGTTTTACTGACTTCCCACGATGCTGGCGATCTGGAAGCGTTGTGTAAACGCGTGATCATCATCAATCACGGTCAAATTGTCTAT
>CAZLNX010000297.1:0-7635 GCA_964560795.1 uncultured Anaerolineales bacterium
CAGAGCGAGCGGCTCATAACCGCCAGGTCGTTGGTTCAAATCCAACTGGGCCCACTTTTTTGACCTTAGACCATGCAAAAACGCCAGATTTTGTCTGGCGTTTTAGTTTTCCCAAATGTTTGCGATAAGATCTTTACCAAAATTATTAGTAACCAAAAATCCCTGCTTATCGCAAGGATTTTTTTACCTAACGTTGGTGTTAGGCGTTGGGGTGTAAGCCTTTCACGTTTCTTCTAAAAACTCCAATCGTTGCCCAATTCCAATTTTTCGCGCCATGTACCCAAGTCGCCTACACACGGAGTTAGCTGGCTATTTCAAGCAGGCACCTAATAACTTACTAACATATCAGTGAAACTAATTACGGCTCTGTAACGCGAACGTTGTCATATGCCACTTCGAATATCTCTTGGTCAAATGTACCTGCTATGAAACCGATCCTCCCAGCCGCTAATAGATTATCACGAGTTATCACAAGAATCTCTTCATTCAAATACACTTCAATTCTGTCACCAATTGCACTAACACGAATTGTATTCTCTTGAGAATCTAATATGTTGGCTGGCACTTCCACCCAACAATTTCCCGGATCAAATGTAGAGCTGGTCAGAGGTACATATCCATCTTCATCATTGTATGACAAGCAGTATACAGAATCTGTGCCATCGATACTATCGATAACCAAATCGTACCACTGCCCACCTGTTTCTCTAAACATCACACCAAAATATGATTCGCCCTCATTGTCTTCCATAATACTTACATCGACTTCAAGCGTGAAATCAACAAAAGTGTTATTTTGGCACTTCGACCACACCATAGTATCTCTCTCAATGGCTTTCAAGGAGAATTTCCCGCTCTCCATTTGAGAACTCATGCTGGCATCAGAATATTGTTCAAAACACGATGTTTCGCCTTCGAAATCTTCAATTAGTAGCTCATTGGGAGATGGCGTATGGGTTGAAGTTGGCATCGACGTATCGGTGGGTTTTGGTGTAAATGTTGGATATGGCGTGTATGTTGGGTATGGAGTATACGTGGGGATTGGAGTCTGAGTTGGATAAGGAGTGGCTGTTGAATTTACACTACTTGTCTGGCATGCAAACACTGAGAAAAGAAGTGCAATTGCTATCAATAGAACACTTGGAATGGGAATATTCTTCTTCATTTTTCCTCCATATCATTTGCACATTACTCGCTAACATTAGCTAGCTAACGTGTGCTTTAAGCGACCGCCGAATCTCTCCGGATTCCACCACTTGATTATAACCAAGCTTTGACCTATTCGCACCGCGTACCCTCCGCCGAAGGCGGGTCGCTTACGAGCAGGGTTAGAAGGCCAATTGATGAAACCTAGTTTTTTGTGTCAACCACAATCACCCGAATAGAGTTACTTTCAAAGGTTTATCCCAATTCAAAGATGTTACACCCATGATTCACTTCTTCTGTTCGGCTGTTTGCCCGTTGACTCTTTTTTCCTTACTTCTTTTCTGTTTCCTGAGATGGGCAAAGGAGCATCGTAACCCTGGCTCATATCCTAACAATCTTATCTCTAGCGAGTTTGCCGATCGGCTTAGAAATAGAATTCATCCTTGTCGTCAAACTAGAAGCGGTATTGGTTGCATCGATATGATCGCCAACTTCCATCTTTTACCCTGGCCTACCGCAACCAATTCCGCGGCTATTAACCATTTGCTGCTTTGTGCGTTTTTAATTCACTTCCCGGACCCAACCTGCTTTGTGCAACCCTATAACCCTTTTTTCCCAACCAGCCTTCTAACACTTGCTTTCACAGATATTTAGCGTCATAAGTAGATATATTCAAATATCTTTCCACTTTTATACAATATAATTGCTACCTGTTCATAATATAGGATAGCATAATTCCGCTTCTCGTCAAGCAAAAATGTAGCCGATCCGGAATATCCCCCAAAACCCCCAGGTCGCTGGTTCAAATCCAGCTGGGCCCACAAAACAAAACCCCTTTTAGGGGCTTTTGTTTTACTAAAACTTTGCTTCTCTGCATTCGCACGCACCAGCATTAATTATCACTCAATCTGTACCCACTCTGGAGCCGGCTTCTCTGCTGGCTCTTTTCCATAGAATAGATCGTCCAACCATAACGCAACTCGACGGAAGGTCCCCGAACGTTGAATCCCCCCACGGACGAAGTTGTGTGCCCAATTATCGGGGTGAGAATACGGACACACGGCCATACATTTTCCACAATCCGTGCCGACTGCGTTCCAGTAGCGGAAACAGGTATCAGGGTCGATTTTCCAACGCATAGCGCCATCATATTCTTGGTGTTCATCAAAGGAAATCGAGCGCGAGGGGCAATTCTCGGCACACTTCTTACAGATATTACAAAAATCGATCAGGGCGGGATTCGGTTTGCGTTTATCGGGTACAAGCTCCAGGGTTGTGGTGACCACGCCCAAACGCACGCGCGGCCCCTGTTTGGGAGTCATTAGGATCGACATGCGGCCGATCTCTCCCAAATCGGCGTCTCGCGCTACCAATGGCGCGATGACACGGTAATTACCATCGATATGCGCCCGTGCATCAAATCCAAGCTGCCGTATTACCTCAGCTAGTTGTACAGCCACACGTGCTGACTCTACATATTGCTTCCCAGTCTCCATTGATATCGGTCCTTTAGGTGCGGTACCGACCATATCGAAGTCCATCTCAACGGTAAATGCGATCGCGTATTGATGCTCCATTGGGATAGGCGCGCCGTACTCTCCAGTCCCTCGCCCAATGTTGGAGTAGAGATGACAAGGCTGCAATTCTGTAATACCAACATCCAATGCGCCGTAATAGCGCGCTAAGCCCTTAATGAATGCTGTAAGCTCTTCAGGAGATTTGTCTGCGCTTTTAGGATCAACCGGCCCATCAACAGCATCTCGCATAGCGCCCGTCAGGAAGAAACTTCCGTCCAGGGATGCAAATTGATAACGATTGGCAAACTTGGCATCCAGGGATAACAAACCTGGCATTTCTCGTGTGCGATCATCAGGTTTCTGGTGTTCAGGATGTTCGGCATAGTATGCATCATATTTTTCAGAGCCAGGTTCTAACCTTGCCCGTGCAAACATGATCTGGCGTTCATCAAAACGGATCTTGGGGATGTCATTTCCTACATTGACCTTACCTATGGGCAAGAAGAACAAAACCAGCCCAATCACCATGGCAATCAACACAATGCTTAGCACAACATACTGAACCATTGCGGGAAGACCTGCCGCCACGAAAAAAAATAACGCCCCCAGGGCGGCAAACCCAAATGAGATATTCTTAGCCCTATGCTCCCCTTCAGTTAAAGACACCAATCCAAATGCACCGAAAAACAGAAAAATAATCAAGCCAATCAATAGTAGAAATATGGTTGTTAGGGTCATGATCACCTATAATTCATTTGAACCGCATCATTATGTATCTCGGAATGATATTTTGCAAATGTCAATGCAAAGGCTCTCTACACCAAATTTGAGACTGCTTCTCTTTGCTCGCAGCGACAGTATATGTGATTATATCCCATGAAATTGATCATCAACGCTGACGATCTAGGCTTCTCTCCCATAGTCAACCATACAATTTTTGCGTTGCACAATATGGGACGATTGTCCAGCACAAGTATGGTTGTCAACATGCCTGCCAGTCAAATGGCGTTCGATGGAATCAAAGAGCATCCGAACCTGAATGTGGGGATTCATCTTAACCTAACAAAAGGAAAACCGATCACCCCTGGACCGCAAATCCCATCGTTGATAAGGGCAAGGGGAAGTTTCTACAGTGCCCCGTTTTTCTATCCCCAGGCTGTAACAGGTGCTATCTCACAAAGAGACGTAAAGATCGAGTGCCGCGCCCAAATTGAACTCGCCCTGGATGCTGGTTTACATCCCACACATTTAGATTCACATAATCATTGGCATATGCTGCCCAGCTTCAACAAGATCATTTTGAAGCTGGCAGGTGAGTACAAAATTCCGATTGCACGACCGACGAATCTGCGTTCTTCGCTGCTGTCTTCTCAAATCTGGTTAGTCGCCGCTGTCGATAGAAAAATTCCCTCAAGAAACCAGATTCAACTCATTATGTACTGGCATTGGACGACTGGATGAACTTCTTTGGAAAACCGCGCCCCCTTTTCTTCAGCAATACCCTGAAACGAATTGTAGAAAAACCAAACGTAACTTTGGAGTTAGTACTCCACCCCGGCCGCGCTGATGATCCCGATTTTCCAAGAGATTCGATTTCCCCAAAACGTCGTCAATGGGATTTCGATTTTGTTCGCAGCCCAGAATTCGACAATTGGCTGGAATCACTGGATGGCGAAATAATTCGCTACTAAACAATAACGGAGTGATCCACTCCAACCCCAATGCCAAAATGTTGCCATTTAACCTATTCTATACTAGACTCTTGCGCATGAAATAATACGAGACCCTTTGGATTTAGAACATACCCTAAGGGTTTGAATGAGGAAAGAACTATGGAATGGCTTGCTAGCCCTGAATCTTGGATTGCGTTACTAACCCTGACAGCCTTGGAAATTGTCCTGGGTATTGATAACATCATTTTTATCTCTATCCTGGCAGGAAAACTGCCCGCTGACCAGCAAAAGCGAGGGCGCCAGATTGGTTTGATCATGGCAATGGTCACGCGCATTTTGTTGCTCTTCTCCCTGGCCTGGCTGACCAAGTTGATCGACCCCATCTTCTTTGTCTTCGAGCATGGCGTATCAGGCAAAGATTTAATCTTGATAATCGGTGGGCTTTTCTTGCTGGGCAAGAGCACAGTTGAAATTCATGATAAACTGGAAGGTCACGAAGGGGAAGCTTCGGCAAAAGTGAAGGCATCCTTCGCCGCGGTTGTTTTCCAAATCATGCTGCTCGATATTGTCTTTTCACTAGACTCGGTTATCACAGCAGTGGGGATGGCCAACGAGATCGCTGTTATGGTTATCGCGGTCATCATCGCTGTGTTGATAATGCTGTATGCATCTGGGCCTATCAGCAACTATGTCAACGACCGACCAACCATCAAAATTCTAGCCTTGAGTTTCCTGCTGCTGATCGGCGCCAACCTGGTGGCAGAGGGACTGGGCTTCCACATTCCCAAGGGCTACACCTATTTCGCCATGGGATTCTCTTTCTTCGTCGAGATGCTCAACCAGCGTTTGCGCGATCGTAAAGAACATCCTGTCAAGCTGCGCCAAGCCTACATCGAAGAAGAAACTGCATGACCAAAAAAACCAGACACCCTCTGAGGCAAGCTACTGTTGCGCTTGTCAATATCGCTGCTGTCGCTTTGGTATTCGTCGCAGCACTTTTGGGATGGGATCGACTCCAAAACGGTGGACCAACCCAACCTCCCGCGGGGACTCTCCCCCCCGAGGTTTCCCCTACTCCCGAAGCGGAGATTCAGGCCAACGTTCAAGTTGGTCTGCCTGCCCTGGCATCTGATTCATCCCCCAAGAATTCAGGCATCAAGCGCATCGCCACCATGGATACTACCATCCCCACGCGGCCGCGCGTTGATGTGACCACGTATACCGTTGAGCAGGGCGACAGCATCTTTAGCATTGCTGAACTTCATAACCTGAAACCCGAAACCATTCTTTGGGGAAATTTCGATATCCTGGAAGACAATCCCCACTTGCTAAAAGCCGGACAAGTACTCAATATTCTGCCTATCAATGGCACCTATTACCAGTGGCATGAAGGCGATAACTTCGGGCAAGTCGCCGATTTCTTTCGAGTCGAGCCGCAGGAGATCGTCGAGTATCCCGGCAATCGTTTTGACCTGACCGAATCTATCGAGAACCCCACAATCGAAGATGAAAAATGGTTGATCATCCCCGATGGTCAGCGTGAGATCAAAGATTGGGGTCCGCCTGCAATTACCCGCGATAACCCGGCTTCGGCAGCCTTTTATGGTGCCGGTCACTGTGGAGCCGTTTACGAAGGCGCCATTGGTACCTTTACATTCGTCTGGCCCACAACCAGCCATCAGATTTCCGGGTACGGCTACGATCCTGTCGTACACGCTGCAATAGACATTGGCGGCTCAGAAGGAAACGCCATTTACGCTGTTGATAACGGCGTCGTGGTATACGCTGGATGGAGTGATTTCGGCTACGGCTACTTGATCGTCATCGATCATGGCACGGGCTGGCAATCAGCCTATGCACACTTAAGCGCAGTGGGTGTTTCCTGTGGGCAGAGCGTCTTCCAAGGAACGATGATCGGTGGACTGGGTAATACGGGAAATTCATCTGGAGCTCACCTTCATTTTGAAATGATCTATAATGGGGTCAAGGTCAATCCATTGAATTTTGTTCAATAGTTATTGTGTAGAGACGCTGCATCCCTTCGAGCACCTACGGTGTCAGGGCAAGGCTGCGTCTCTACAACCAAATTATGAACTGGCACAAAGACACCCTTCAAATTCAGACAAGCGGTAAGGGCTTATTCCCCTTCACTGACGCTATTAACAATCAAATCAATGCATGGGGAATTCATGAAGGCATGTGTTTCCTATACCTTCAGCACACCAGTGCATCCATGGTCATTAGTGAGAGCTACGATCCCAGTGCGCGTATCGACCTGGAAGCTTTTATGGAACGCCTGGCCCCGGAGAATCAATCTTGGTACCGACACACCATGGAAGGCAGCGATGACTCCCCTTCTCACATGCGCGCCATGCTCACTGACACCAGCCTGACCATCCCTATTGATGATGGCCGGTTAAGCCTGGGCACTTGGCAGGGAGTCTATCTCTTCGAACATCGAGCGCGGGGTCACAGGAGGCGAGTGCTACTCCGATGTCTGAGCGTCGAATAAATTGGGCACCTATAATACCGGTTATCCTGATCGCACTTGGTGGGCTGATCCTACTTGGTGTTTTGGGATACGGGTATTACAATCTAATTCTCTCCAATCCAAAACCTGCCCCCTTACCAGAAACTATTGCTGATTTCCCCTTACAGGAGCATCTCTTTGGGGTTCAGGCCATAGATGAAATCAATCGTCTGCACGGGCTAGAATTCCCCATCTCATCGGGGGCTGTAGGTGTCTACGGCGAACTGGGAGAGATCACCATATGGGTCAGTGGCGCGCCAACAAGGTTTATGGCCGATCGTATGATGAAAGACATGGAGCTGCGCATCGCCGAGGGCAATTCTCCTTTCACGCCCCTTGGTGCTCGTGATGGTGGCGATCGCATGATCTATGAACTAGATGGCTTGGGACAAAAACACTTCTACTACCAATCGGGAAAACTACTCATCTGGCTTGCAGCAAATCACAATATCGCAGAGCAGGCATTAGCTGAAACATTGATGTTCTATCCCTAACAAAAAACGGGGTTGGAATTCCAAAGACACAGCTACATTTTTATCTGCATGTAAAATCAGGGACAATTATGAGACCAACAATCAAACGAATTCTGGCAATCCTACTTGTATTATTCATTTCTTCCTTTGCGTGTGCAGAAACCACATTCGAAACATTAGAGCCGCTCCCGACAATTACGCCTACAATTGAAGGTGCATCAACGTCAGATTGGATCACAGTCTATCAGCAATTCCCGGAAGTTAGGGGGAGAAAAGGTTGACAAGGGTTTTCGTAA
>CAZLNX010000298.1:0-7631 GCA_964560795.1 uncultured Anaerolineales bacterium
GTATCAAATTGAAACGACTATACCCATCTTATCATGCTTGACAAGCTAGTACTATAGTGCAAATAAGGATTGTGTAAATACTTTTCTGTAAAAAGGTCAAGCACCTTTCAGTACCATCGTTGAGAACTATTCGGAACCTTGAAAAGTCAAATACATGCGACCGGTTTGCCAGGCTTCACTCTTTTCCATCAGGAAAGCGCTGATCAAGCGCAAACACGAAGACGTGTTGGGAAAGATGCTAACAACCCGGGTTCTACGGCGGATCTCTCTGCTAAGCCGTTCCAGCATATTGGTGGTGCGGATGCGCCTTCGATGGGTAGCTGGGAAGGAGAAAACTGTCAAGCCTTCGGGGATGTTAGTTTCCATCCAGATGGATAATTGTGGGGCGGTTTTCTCATACTTCTGAACTACTTTGCTCAGATAAGCTTCAGCGGTTGCTCGATCCGGTGCGTTGAAAACAGAGCGCAGGTCTGCAGCAACTTCCGATTGCATCTCCTTGCGTGGCACATAGGCCTGGGCATTCTGCTGCAAATGGAACTGACAGCGCTGCCAGGGCAGGCCACCGAAAACAGCCTTGCGAGCCGCTTCTAATCCTGAATGATCATCGCTGATGATCAGCTGCACACCACACAAGCCACGTTCCATCAGGCTTTGCAGGAAGGTGCGCCAGTGAACTTCGTGTTCGCCCAGAGAAACAGAAACGCCCAGAATATCCCGTTTTCCCTGGTGATCAACACCGCTGGCCAGCAAAACCGCAGCATCCCGCACCTGCCCATCTTGACGGACCTTCTCGTAGCGAGCATCCAGGTAAACGTATGGCGTGATGCTCAACGGACGTTGACGCCAGGCTTCTAAGAGTTCATCCAACTTGGCGGTGGCTTTACTGACCTGAGTGGATGAGACAGCTGTGCCGCATAATCGTTCTGTGATGGCTTTCACCTTGCGAGTGGAGACACCTTGGACATACATCTCAGCCAGCGTTAGCATCAATGCACGTTCGCTGCGCAGACCTTTTTCCAAGGCTTCTGGGTAGAAACCGCCTTCCCGTACCTGGGGAATAGCAAAGTTGATATCACCCACTCGAGTCTTTACACCTTTGGGCTTGAACCCATTGGCATGGCCTCGACGTTCTGGCGTGCGCTCATATGGCTTAGCACCAAGATAGTTTTGCCGTTCGATCTGCATGGCCGTGTTGATCAGAATACGAACCAACTCCGGCATGTAATCGAGACCTTGTTCTGCTATTTGCTCCAATATTTCAGTTGGTAAGGTAAAATCGTCTTGGTAGGTCATGGGTTTGCTCCTTTCGTTTGTTTGGAAACTTTCTGAAAGGATACCTTTGACCTACTTTTTCGTCAGTAAATTTACAGAACGAAGTTTACACTACTCAAATAAGGAGAAAATAAACACTTTCTTTGGGGTAAGAATGATTCGTAGACTGTTGTTACTCTCACTTCTTCTCATGATAATGGGAAGCATTACAGCCTGTCAGCCTACGCCCACAATCGTCAACAACTCTGAAGTCGGAATTGGTGGTAGTGGTGACAGTGGGGGTGTTTCACCGCGCTTTCGAGAGTTTTTTGATCATCATGGCGGAAAAGAACTCCTTGGGTATGCAATTTCTCCTTTATTCACAAATAACGGTGTGGAGTATCAATATACAGCCAAAGTGCTGATGGCCTATAACCCTGCGGCAGAAAGAAGCCGGCAGTACTATTTGGCCCCAATTGGCGTTGAACTGGGCATCGCTGAACCCCCAACAGACCCTAGCGCGCCAGGAGGTCACAATATTTATCAGGGATTTATTGGTACATATGAACGATTAGGTGGATCCAGGTTGGTAGGGCTGCCGATCACTGAAGTACGCTATAACGAAGAACGCGGTGGTGTAGAACAGTATTTCGAGAACCTGGGTATGTATCAATTAGAGTCGGAGCCCACCAGGGTTTATTTGATCAATTACGGCGCCTGGATGTGTGCTAGCTCCTGCGATTTCAACTCAGACCCAGTAGGCAATGTAATGCAATCAGCTGTTGTGAATAAGCCTTTTGTGGCCACAACACGCTTAGATCCAACATTTACGGGGAAGCCGCTCACAGAACCCTACATAGCATCTGATGGACGTGTAGAACAAATCTTTGAGAATGTCGTTGTTGTTGAGGCTTCAGATCGCCCAGGTGGGATGGCATTGCGGCCAATCACGGCTATGCTCGGTGTACCTGTGCGGACAGATGCACAGTTTGACGTCCCCGCGGCCATCATGCAGATGATCAGTCAAAACTCTGGTTTTGAGTTGTCCGGGCAACCTGTGACTGAGTATTCGCGGCAGAGCGACGAAGTTTACCGCCAGTGTTTTGAAAACTTGTGTATGGATTTCTTCCCCAATAAGCCAGAAGATTTACAGGTTCGTCCAACAGCACTGGGGTATCTGTACAAAAATCGATATTATCAGGGTGGAACAGCCCCAACACCTGTCGGTCAAAAAATCACGCTAAGTGTCAGCGTGGGATATAACCTTGTTGACCCGGGTCAATCCCAGGTAATCACAGTTTATGTTTATAACAACAATCAGCCGTACGCGAATATCAAACCTACGCTTAGTTTGATGCTGCCTGGTGGAAAAACACAATCCATCACCTTCCCGCCAACAGCATCCAATGGGCGTACATCGCTAACCTTGGATCCGATCTCCGCAGCGCACGGAACAAGGGTCGATATTCAGGTCTGTGCGGTCAGTGGCGCATGCCTCGATGATTACTTCTTGATTTGGGGCGACCCCTAAGTTTGTTGTCCCCTTTACTAACAAAAAACGCTCATCAAATTGAGCGTTTTTTTGTTGACTATGGCCTTGCCTCACCGAGTACTCTAATCTCAGCGATAGGCGGCCCCAGGCTGAATACTGTGATATGGAAGGTAATTGAATCCCCTGGCAATGTTTGTGAGTTTGATTCCCATTTGCGTATGCCGACAAGAAAACCTTCTGCATCAAGCGCCAGGGCCAGCAGCCAAGTTTGAATAGCAGGGCGGTCTTCTTCGTTTTCGCGAACAGTCACTGAACCTTCTACCTCGCCAAAGGTGGCTGCAATTTCGGTTTTGTCAATTTGGATATTGATATCGAGATAGCGATCGCTGTCAGAATCTAAGGGTAAGGCAGTAATTAATTCTGCTTGGGTGGAAAAATTTTTGGGGACAGGCCCTGGGAACAGTACAGCCAATGGTATCGCCTCACCAGCCGAAACTACGTTCAGGGGTGCGATGGCCAGTTTCTGATCTACTTGTTCCCCAACTGAATCAAATAATGTGATCTGTGCCGAAATATTCTCCAAAGACTGTTGGTGCGTGTTTTCTACCAAAACAAGGCACCACAATTTATCGTCTGAAGTTGGATAGCAGTTTGGTTCCTCGAGCGTGACTGCAATAGGCGTTGGTAGTGGAAATGCAGCCAGACTCCCCTCTCCTGTAGGAATAATAACTTCATCTCCCACGATTAGGAAATTGGGATCAATAGCGGGGTTGGCAGCCAATAATTCGTCGAGCGTGATATTGTAGCGCTGGGCAATAGCCAGGAGGGTGTCACCGGATTGAATTAGATATACGAAGGGAGTGGCTGTGGGCGTGGGTTGTTGCTTTTGGGGAGCAGCGGGGGAATTTGCGGTTGAGTCCGCATTCGATTGTGTGTCGAGTGTGGGCGTGAGATAGGGAGTAAGTGGGATTTTGCTTGGTTGGGGCGTAGCCGTTTGGGAGGGTGCTGGCGAGCACGCATATAGGCTCAGAGAGAAGAGCAGTATGAAAGTGGGGATCAGCCAAACTCTGTGACGATATTTTTCAAAGCTCATGGAGAGAATTATACCTGTTCTTCCCTGTGTGACTGCATAAAAAATAGCCCATTCTTACGTTTGAACGGGCTACTGTTTTCAGAAAGTTGAGCATCAATTTTGGAACTGTGCGTTTAGTTGGCGGGCGGCTTCACGGCCCAGTGCCTCGAAGATTTGTTTTAGGGCATCAGGATCCGCCCCGGGTTGACTGGCAGCGACAATCACCATGGAGTGTCCGCTGGCTGAGGCGCCCTGGGCAGTCACCGATGCTGACGAGTAAGCCAGCCCAAGATAGTAATCGTCGATATTTTCCCAGGTTGAATCTGGCAGCGAGCCGAAGGAGCTATTGAACAGATCGTACATTTCGGCTGAACTGCTGGGTTTGCCACCCCCAATAAGAAGCCGAAATTCATTATCAGATTCGAAATGACAATTATTGAGTTGGTCCTGCATAACAAAGGTGAAGGTGCCATCGACGATAGCGTTGAATGCGTTTATATCCAACGCATTGCAATCAGGGGTGGCGGGATTATCGGCGGCAGGGATTGGCTCGCCAGAATTCTCGACATCTGCGGGTGCGGGCTCCGAGTCCGCGGGGTCTGCATCGGCGGGTTCTTCAACTTCGGATGCTTCATCCTTAGCTGCTGCGGTGGCTCGTTGTGACGCTACATCTGATGTGGGGGTTGGGTCTGGATCTGCTTGCGGGGGCAATTCTTCGGCCTGGGGTGGTGATTCCTGTCCGCTTGAAAAAATAGGCAAGTTGCAGGCTAGGCTTGCCAGAAAAAGCAAGCTCATCATGACCAGCAGAATGGAGAAATCTCGTTTGTTTGCGCGCATGATTTTAATCCTTCCTTGTTTGGCGGGAGTAATATAATAATACAGATTATATCTGATTTGTAGATGATAGGGGTACATCTCTCGGCGGCCTTTGTTCACGCTAATGTTGTCAGGCCAACAATGGACACTTGGTTTCGATACGCCGAATGCGCCGGTTGAGTAGGGTAATTTTCGTATCGAAACCAGCGCACCTGGCACTCAACCGGCGCTTACTGACAAGTCTTGCGTGCACACCGCGTGATGCATTCAAAGACAATAATTGTGTTTTCTGGTATCCTCCTGCTCTATGGCATCTCAGTTGCGTCCCGAAGATATCAAAACGCTATATGATAATTTTGATGCACCCATCGCCGCATTTGACTGTGGAAGTAAGTGCTCACCTTATAACGAACACGGTGTTCCATTTTGTTGTGACACACGGCATTCTGTCCCCACAGCATACCATGCAGAGTGGCAATACCTTCGGGAAAAAACTGATCTGTGGCACATTTGGGTAGATGAAGATCAAACGGAAACAGGGCGTTTGAGAGCTGAGACCCCCGATGGAATGGTGTTGATCGAGTGTCTGGGTCATCAACATTGTCAACGTGATTACCGTTCGATGACTTGCAGGGCTTTCCCGTTCTTCCCATACATAAACGGCAAGGATGAGTTTCTGGGTTTGTCCTACTATTGGGAATACGAGGAGCGCTGTTGGGTGATTAACAACTTGGGTGTGGTTACATCTACATACCAGGAAGAGTTTGTGCGCATCTACGATGATCTATTTATGCTGGAACCAGAAGAGTTGAATAACTTCGCGTATCACGCAAAAGTCATGCGCCGCAAATTTGACCAATTCGAACGCCATATTCCTCTACTCCACCGTGATGGGAATCTCTATCTGGTCGATCCTAATAGTGAAGAAACGCAAACGGTTACTCCTGACGATTTGCCAAAATTCGGCCCCTACGAAATTGCCGCTTTGATGCCATTCCCGGATGAAGAATAATCTGTGAACTGTATCTTGTAAACTGGAAATAGTTGCGTGACATATTTCCAACGCCAACTTCCAACTTCTAACTCAATGACCACCACCTACGCAGAATTTACATTACCCAAAAGAAAAAGCAGTGATCGCCGCGGCCCGGTCAGGTGGATCCTTTCGCACACGCTTCGTTACTGGCACTTGAATATTGTCATGATCATTGGGGCGATTGGAAATGCGGGCTTAGCCTCGGTAGTACCGGTCTATGTCGGCAAAGCAATGGATTTGATCACCGCTGATCAGGCTACTTCGAAAGCACTATTCCAGATTTCTTTGGTGATTGCCATCACGCAAGTTGTGCGCGGCGTACTACAGTTTGGGCGCAACTTTGGGGCTGAACTTATCGCTCAAAACGTGGAACGCAATATCCGAGATGAACTCTATGTCAGCCTCCTTGGTAAGAGCATGACCTTCCACAATTTGCAGCCAGTTGGCGACACAATGGCTCGGGCTACTAATGACGTACGTGAGATCAACTTCATGTTCAGCCCGGGGATAAACCTAGTTGTGGGGTCAGCCAATTTCATGATCATGCCCCTGATCTTTGCTCCACAATATCACCCAGCCCTGATAGCTGCGCCGCTGTTTTTTATGATCACATACATTTTAGCGTTGTGGCAGTATCTGCACGAGTTGTCTCCGATCAGCGATGGCGTGAGGAGTGCTTTTGGTAGTCTGAATACGCGTTTGGCTGAAGCTCTTGATGGCATCGAGACTGTAAAAGGAATGTCTCAGGAACGTCAAGAAATCGGCTTTTTTCAAGAGAATGCGCGCAGTTTTCGCGATTTCTTCGTCCAGCAAGGCGATGTGGAAGCACGCTTTGTTCCTTTCTTGCTGATGGGCATTGCCCAGGCGGGCGGCCTCTTCCACGCTATCTGGCTTTATCAACAAGGAGTGATTAATCTGGGTGATATTGCAGCCTATTTTGGATTGCTGCTGTTATTGGGGTTCCCAACCTTTGTCTCTTTGTTTGCCTATTCTCAAGTATCCATGGGCGTGGCTGGTGCGCGCCGCATCTTAGAGTTGATCAACCGTGAAACGGACCTGGATCAAAACCTGGAAGGTGCATCGGATACCATTCATGGCCAGGTAGAATTCAAGGATGTCTCCTTTGCTTACGAAACAGGTGAGATGGCCATAGAAGAGATCAATATCACTGCAAAACCAGGTCAGACCATCGCTATTGTAGGACAGACAGGCTCAGGGAAAACAACCCTGGTCAAAATGATCAACCGCACTTACGATGTCAGCCAGGGGCAGGTTTTGGTTGATGGTGTTGATGTGCGTGACTGGAACTTAGAAGATCTGCGGCAGCAGATATCGATCATCGAACAAGATATATTCCTATTTTCGCGCAGCATTGCTGAGAATATTGCCTTTGGCAAACCCGATTCGACGGATGCTGAGATCCAAGCTGCGGCCAAAGCAGCACAGGCTCATGAATTTATTACCATGTTCAAAGATGGCTATGAAACTGTCATTGGAGAGCGCGGCGTTACCCTCTCGGGCGGACAGCGGCAGCGCCTGGCATTGGCCAGAGCCTTTCTTACCGACCCGCGCATTCTCGTTTTAGATGATTCCACAAGTGCTATCGATAGTGCAACAGAGGATATGATCCAACGTGCCATCTATGCTGCAGCCGAAGGCCGCACGACATTTATCATTACCCATCGTCTTTCGCAGATTCGTTGGGCTGATCTAATTGTCGTTCTCCGTCAAGGACGCATCGCTGCCATCGGGAGTCACGAAGAATTACTGGCGTCTTCAGAAGCGTACCGCCAAATCTTTTCTGAGAATTAACACTGAAACGCAGAATAAATTCTGGCGAATGTGAATGCAACTACTAGCACCCAATATCTAGCATCTAACAAACAATGGGATTCTTTTCTAGTTTAGACAGGCTTTGGTGCATAAATCCGAAAGGCAGCTATAATAGGCGCAATGATTTTCTG
>CAZLNX010000299.1:0-7630 GCA_964560795.1 uncultured Anaerolineales bacterium
CGATTCTTCCAGACCATTTCAAAAATGGGATCTTATTTTTGCACACCTCCATATTAGAGATTGAAAGTCGCACCCAACGTCGGATTACGCATACCGACTTCAACGAAGCTGGACCAAACTGGTCTCCTGATGGCTCAAAAATCTTATTTATCTCAGACCAAGATGGCGATTTTGAACTCTTCGTGATGGATTTAGAAGGGGAGAATCTTCAACAGATATCAGACAACGAAGCAAAAGACTGGTGGCCTATCTGGTCACCCAATGGAAATCGCATTGCTTTTATCTCAAATCGAGAGGGAAGATACGCTCTCTACGTGATGTCGAGTGATGGAAGCGAGATTCAACACATAGATGCAGATTTATCTCTCGACATGAACTCGGGTATCGCCTGGATGCCGGATCAATCTTCATCAAGTTTTCTCGGAGTGCCAGAAGATTTCCCCACCATCCAGGAGGCAATTGACTCCGCAATAGATGGGGACGAAATTGTCGTCGCGCCAGGCACATACCGAGAGAATATAAATTTCAATGGGGTGAATGTCATCGTACGCAGCACCGATCCCAACGACCCGGATATCGTCGCAGCTACGGTTATCGATGGCGGCGCTATGGGCAGCGTCGTGACCTTCCAAAACGGCGAAACCATCCGGGCCCAACTTCTGGGATTTACAATCACCAATGGGAGCGGGAACGAATATCTACAGGCGACAGAGGGCGAAATTCAAACCTGCCGCAGAGGCGTATTTGATACACAAGACAAAATAAGGCACTGTGGGGGCGGCATTGTCATTGAGAATGGTTCTTGGCCACTGATCGAGAATAATGTCATCACCGGAAATCAGGTTTCACACGGGGGCGGCGCCATTTACGTGGCGGATGGATCGTATCCCATCATCCGCAATAATACGATCAGCGACAACCGGTCTTTGGGAGGCGGCGGGTTATTCATCGTCAATGGTTCTGCCCCAACGCTGGAGAACAATTTCATTCAAGGTAATCAATCTGAAACGGGGGGCGGTTTACTGGCCGACTGGGGCGCTGACCCGACCATCAAGGGCAATACGATCGAAAACAATTCTGCGCAATCTGGGGCTGGAATTATGATCTTCAATCATTCTACGGCCTCAGTTTTCAACAACATCATTAATGGCAACCTCAGCCAGGCAGGGGGAGGCGGTGTCATGGTGGGTGCGAACTCCCTGGTGACCCTGGTGGGGAACGAGATCACCAACAATCAAGCAGGCTTTGGTGGTGGGATTTTCATGGAAATTGAGTCTACGTTGATCATTGAGGATAATCTGATCAGCCAGAATTCGGGGGGCCTCGAAGGCGGTGGCATCGACGTCAGCGGTTCGGTCGCCACTGAAATTCGCCAGAACCAGATCACCCAAAACGTAGCTCGCTTTGGGGGCGGCATCCATATTCTAGAAGACAACCAGGTGCTGGTTGAGATGAATGAAATCGAAGGTAATCAAGCGCAGTTCGGCGCCGGTATCTATGGGCAGCAGGCCATTGATGCAACGATCCAAAATAATAATTTCAGAAGCAATATCGCCGAGGAAGCAGGCGGGGGAATCTGGCTAAAGACCCCCGACTCGGAACTCGTCGATCAAATCGATTCGAACACCTTCACCAACAACCTGCCCGATGACATCTACATTTCCGAATAAGTGGAGCCAAATTTGAGCACATCGATACTTCTTACGCTAGCTATCACAACCGTTACCGTGATCTTGACTGGCTGCACCCCAGAACCGATACAACCTCCGCCAACAGCCTCTGCAACCGAGGTATCTCCAACATTTACGCCAACAATACCATCACCAACTCCCACGGAGCAGATTCCCCCAACGATCACCCCAACGGCTGCACCAGTTGAAGTCACTAAGAATATTCTGTATATCCCTGATTCTGGTGTCAAGCATAAACTGGATATCTACATTCCAAATCTATTCGAACCTCCCCACCCGACAATATTGATGATCCACGCAGGAGGTGGAACCAAAGAGCAACTCGCCTTCTGGGCGCGTACCTTCGCCGAGAAAGGCTATGCTGCAATTTCTATCAATCATAGAGGTACGCCTGATTTCGGCAATCAAGAAATGGTCTCAGACACATTTTGCGCATTGGCCTGGCTCCATTCGAATAAAGATGAATATGGTCTAGACGCTAATAACATCTACGCTATGGGACATTCAGAGGGTGGCACGCTGGTCACCATGTTGGGCGTTGCTGACAATCCAACGCTTTTCCTGGAAAACTGTCCCCATACAATGCCGACAGAGGACTGGATACAAGGTGTTGCAGCATTCACGGGAATCTTCGATTACGTAAGCTTCGTGGATAGTACGCCCGCACATGATGAGTATGTAATTATGCTCTTCGGCGATGATCAGCAGAGATGGATTGAGGGTTCACCGATCAACGCGATAGATGGCAGAGAGCCACCTTTCTTGCTGATTCACGGAGCCAATGACAATACTATTTTACCTTCCCAATCTCGAACTTTCGCTGAGGCTTTGGAGACTGCCGGAGTATCCGTCCAATTGCACATAATTCCCGGTGGCACCCACCAGACTATTGCAAAGAGCGACGAGTCTATGAAGCTCGTGGAGGAATTTTTAGCATCGCTTACAGATCAACCCTAGTGGAGAGAAACCATGCGCAAGAGATCAAGAACATCCATTTGTTTGCTGATCATTATTATGCTCAGTCTTTGGGTCACAAGCTGCACAACGCAACCCGAGGCAACAGAGAATCCCCCAACTGTAATCCCCGAAACAACGGAACCATCTGCGGAAACAGTATCCGCGCAAACAGCAGAGTCACTTAGTGATGAGTCTGAATCTCCTGCTCAGGAAACTGTGGAGGGTATTCTCACCTCGTTGGAAAATCTCTCCATCGACGAGTTCTTCAAGCAATCCTTCAATCAGCTTTCTCTACGAAATCCTGAGGGCTTAACACATGCCGGCGTATCGGCCTTATTTGGGCTGCGCGACGATCAACTCAACAATCTTTCCGATGCTTTTCTGCGAGACACCCAAACATTAGAGTCCGGCGTTTTAGAGATTTTGCTCAGCTACGATAGGGGTGCAATGACTCTCGAACAGCAGGTATCGTACGATGTGTACGCCTGGTACCTGGACAATCAGGTGCGCGGCCATGAATTCATGTACCACAACTACCCGCTGACTCATTTCATCGGCAGCTATCACTTCGAACTGGACAACCTACTGACCGAGGTTCATCCCCTGAAAACGCGCCAAAACGCCGAGGATTATATCGCCCGGCTCTCCAAGGTGCATACCCAGGTCAACCAACTCATGGAAGGGCTGCTCATCCGCGAGGAATTGGGCATCATTCCGCCTGATTTCATCCTCACGCTTACCAAACGAGAACTGCTCAGTTATTTGGGCATTTACTCCGTAGAATCACACGTCAACACCAAATCACTGCGGGTTTATACACGTTTTACCGAAGAGATTGAAGATATTGCTGAGTTGAGCGACAAAGAAAAAAGCGCCTTTCGTGAGGCTGCTCGCGGCGCAATCGAAACCTCATTGATCCCGGCGTTTCTCAAGATGATCGAGTATCAAGATCATCTGTTGCCGCTGAGCGTCACGGACGCCGGCGCCTGGAAGCTACCCAATGGGGACGAATACTACGCCTATATGCTGAGCCAGGAAACCAGCACTTCCCTGACACCCCAGGAGATCCACGATCTTGGGTTGGTGGAAGTTGAACGAATTCGGGAAGAGATGCGCCTTGCCCTGATCGCGTTAGAATTCCCTGAAGATGCCAGCTTGAGCGTCAACTTTCAACAGGCGGTCGATGTGCCCGGCTATTTCAATACCGATTCTGCCAACAGCCGGGCAAACTATATCAGCAGCATCGAAGATATCATCGAAGTGGCCGACCAACGCGTGGAGCAAGTCTTTGACATGCGCCCGCGCGGTGAAGTGGTTGTGCTGGGCGGACCGATGGGTGGCTACTACGTCGCTGGCACACCCGATGGCTCCAGGCCTGGTTCTTACCATGTCAGTACCAGCGGTGGTTACAGGCCAAAATATTCCGCCTATACCATCGCGTATCACGAAACTGTCCCTGGGCATCATTACCAGATCTCCTTAGCACAAGAGCTAAATCTACCCGCTTTTCGCAACTTCATCCATTTCAATGGCTATGTAGAGGGCTGGGCGCTGTACGCCGAACGCCTGGCCTGGGAGATGGGACTTTACGACGAAAATCCCTATGGCAATCTTGGGCGCTTACAATTCGAATTACTGCGTGCAGTCCGTCTGGTCATCGATACCGGCATTCATTCCTTAGGCTGGACACGCGAAGAGGCTCAGATGTACATGGACCAGGCTATGCCTACCCAACGGGGATGGTTCTACCATGAGATCGATCGCTATGTCGTACTGCCCGCACAAGCCACGGGCTATAAGGTAGGCATGCTGAAAATTCTGGAACTCCGCCAAAAAGCCATGGATGCCCTCGGCAATGGTTTTGACATCAAAGAATTCCACAACGTGGTGATTGGCAACGGCAGTTTGCCATTAGAGATCCTCGATGCGTTGGTGCAGGATTATATCGAAGGAAATACTCAAAACTGGTAAACATGATGTGCAAGATAATTTCTAATGACTGTCATTCTGAGCCCTGCAAGGGCGAAGAATCTTTCCTAATAGGCATCTAGATCCTTCGCTTCGCTCAGGATGACAGATTAATTAAAAAATTTGCACATGGCGTTAGTTATCACAGATCAGATTGTCCAATTATTTCCAATGAGATTACATCGATCCACTTTCGTTTTCCTTACTCTTTTGATTTTACTACTCCTGGCATGCACAGCATGTCAAGCTGCCCCACACACTGTGGATGCATCACCCAATGAGATTGAAGTTATCGATCCGCAGGTCACACCTGATCCACGCTGCACATTTGGCGGTCTTCCTGACAGCCAGTTCTTTATCGACTCCAGAGACGTTGATGGAGAATGGCAATTCTCCACTCCTGTAGAAAGCGGCATGGATGCTGATCTACTCACGCAAGGCTTCGAAACTTTAGATCAATATCCAGCCTTGTACAGCATCCTGATCATACGTGAAGATCAGATTGTTATTGAGAAATACTTCAATGGGCAAACCAAAAATGACAGCCACGAAATCGCATCAGCATCCAAAAGCATCATCTCAGCACTGACTGGGATCGCTCTTCGAGAAGGATTTCTACATAGCACATCGCAGACGCTTGGCAATTTTCTACCTGAAATTTTCGAGGAGCCAAAACTCTCAGAAAGATCACAACTTACTCTTGGTGATCTGCTCACTATGCGCACTGGGTTTGCCTGGGAACCAAGGATTATCAATGGGAAATCACAGAAAAACGAGGTTTCGCTGGGCGACATTTTAGAAACCCCCTCCCAAATGACGCCTGATGTCTTCATCTACAATACGGGAGCAACGCATTTGATGTCAGCTGTGATCAGTGAAGCCAGCGGCATGGATACTTGTACATTCGCAAACGAGTATCTTTTTGACCCATTAGGTATTTCAGTTGAATGGTGGAATCAGGACCAGGATGGATATTTCACCGGGGGATGGAACATGTACCTGACGCCAAGAGAATTGGCAAAATTTGGGCTTCTCTATTTGCACAATGGGAATTGGGGTGGAACGCAAATCGTTCCAGAAGCATGGGTAGAAGAATCGCTGTCCTATCACACTACTGCAAGTGGCGGTCAAGACACCTACTATGGGTACTGGTGGTGGCTTTCCTCGATGTGGAATTATGACGTCTTCTCTGCACGAGGCGGCGGTGGGCAAATGATCTATATCATCCCCGAACTTGATCTTGTTTTTGTAACCACGTCCGATGCTTCCTACCAGGGCAGACCTGATCAATTCGACTCACTTTCATTCCTATGGCAATACATCATTCCCGCAGCATTACCATAGAATTAGGAGGAAGAATGAAAAGACCCATAACTTTGCTCACGATCATAATCTGTAGTTTTCTGGCTTGGAGTTGCAAAAGCGAAGCACAACTTCCTGCTCCCACACAAATTCCTACGAATACACCCACACAGGAACCAACCCTAGTGGAACCTTCAGCAACACCCCTACCTGAGAATGAGCCCCCTGTGATTACCGGGTTATCAGACCAGACTGTGTCCGATGGCGAACGCTTTGGACAGATCAAATTAAGCGATTACGTCACAGACCAGGACCATCCCCAAACGCGCATCCGTTGGGACATTTCCGGGAACGAAGAACTCAGTACACGCATGGTGGGCAGCATCCTGATGGTCTCACCCCCAGATGCCCAATGGACTGGTGCAGAGACTTTACATTTCGAAGCCTGCGATCCTGAAGGAGCTTGCGATTCTGCGGAAATTACGTTTACCATTTTTGCCGAAAATGATTCGCCCATCATCACAATCAGCGATCAGGTGATCTTGCCTGGTGAGCCATTTCCGGTCATTGAACTATCAAAAGCAGCGACAGACGAGGACCATCCTCCCGAGGAGATCAGTTGGAACATCAGCAGCGATGGAGCTTTTGAAATCGAATTTAGTGAGGGAATTGCCCAAATCCTGCCTCCTGATCCTGCCTGGCGAGGCGCTGAAATTGTGCAATTCGAGGCCTGTGACCCCGAAGGCGCCTGTGGTGTCAAAGAGATCAAATTCTGGGTGATGGACGACGCTGACGTTGAAAGCTCCATCACCTATGTGGGCAATGCCGGTTTCTTGATCACGGCTGGGGACAAGAAGATCATTATCGATTCTCTTTTTCACGGCTTCCCACCGAACTACGCACCGCCTGAAGAAGTCACCAATGCGATCATCAATGGGGAACCTCCCTTCGACGGCCTAGACATCATCTTAGCCACCCACAACCATGAAGACCACTTCAGCAACGGGCTGGTCCGCCAGGCCCTGGAAAATCACCCCGAAGCGGTCTTGGTCACATCTTACGAAGCCGCGGCTACCATCTCTTCAGCTGAGAATTATCGCGATCGCATAATTTCCATAAATATCAATCGAGGCGGACGCTGGGCTGAAATTGTCAACGATATCGGCCTGGAAGCAATCCACATCTCCCACGGTGGCGGCATCCTCAACTTGGGTTTTATTGTCACTGTAGGAGGGCACCGCTATTTCCACACAGGTGACATTTCCACCAATGATGTCAACATCAGCTATTTCCACAATTACGGCCTTCCGGACAAGAATCTTGATGTAGCATTCGTGCCTCACTTCTCGCTGATTGAAGAAGACGATCACCCACTTGTTCTTGAAGGGTTTCAGGCAGAATACCTGGTTCCCATGCATTATGCGTACACCACACCCAGACCTAATTTTGAATCGATGGCAAGCTTCTTCCCTGACGCCATCGTCTTCCGTGAAGAAATGGAGAGCTGGGCGTTACCGTAAATAAAGAAAAGGAAATAATACATGCAGGAGCTATGCAAATGAAAAGAATATTTTGGAGTAAGCCCCCCCAACCCCCCAAGGCTGGGGAGTTAGATGGGCAATTGTGTACTCCTAACATGAGTAAGTTTTCTTTGTTGCTAATATCTCTATTGACTATTTTTTTGGGATGCGCTTTTTCGAATACAGCATCTA
>CAZLNX010000300.1:0-7570 GCA_964560795.1 uncultured Anaerolineales bacterium
GCGGGAGCGACCGTCATACGTCAACCGTGCCATGTTGCCGCTGGGGAGCTGCACAATGGTCAGGTTGGCCTGCGCGTCGTAATTCATCCGGGTCGTGCTGCCCAGCAGGTCTGTGATGGCAATCAGGTTTCCCTGTTCATCGTAATCGAACGCCGTCGAGCGAGCGACTGACGGGTCATAGGTGATCGTCCCATCGGCAGTCTGGCCTTGAAACAGCAGTCCATCGGTAGCCGAGACAAGGTTCCCGGCTTCGTCGTACTCGTACACGACCATGTGGCTATCAGGGCCAATCACCCACATCGGGCGTGCCTCTGTGTCATAAGCAATTTGGGCGCGCTCACCGGTGGGCAACTCAATCGAGGCCAGGTTACCCCAGTCGTCATAGTTGTAGTTTGTGGTGTATCCACGCGGATCGGTGATTGACGAAAGATTGCCAGCAGAGTCGTACCCTAAAGAAACTGTATTACCGAGAGGATCGGTCTGGGATATTAGCTGACCTTCTTCATAAACGCGCGTGACCTGGTTTCCATCCGGATCGGTGTAGATCACTTCGCCGGTATCGG
Source organism: uncultured Anaerolineales bacterium (assembly GCA_964560795.1). GTDB lineage: Bacteria > Chloroflexota > Anaerolineae > Anaerolineales > UBA11858 > NIOZ-UU35. Next base: position 564 of record CAZLNX010000300.1, read on the forward strand.
GATAGGTAGTCGTGATCCCGTAATCAGCGGCGTCAGTCTGCGCCAGCAGCCGTCCCAGCCCATCGTAGCTGTTCCGCAGGCGGGTGCGGCTCTCGCCATCGCGCACTTCGACTAGTAGGTCATTTTCATCGTAAACGTAAAAGGTTACCGGCCCGACATCGTCCGTGACGCTCGCCAGCCGACCCTCGGCGTCGTAGCTATATTGCACCCCCTGACCATCGGAGGCCAGAAGCCTCGTCAGCCGTCCGTCAGTGTCGTACTGCAACGCGAGACCAAGTCCTGTGGCGTCACCGATAGAGATCAGGCGTTCGGGGTGCGCCTCGTCGTATAGATAGCTAAGGCGATTGCCATTGCTGTCTTCGACGAATTGCAGGCGACCCTCCGGATCGAAGAGAATCCGCATACCATCGCGCCGTCGTGCCGAAAACGCCCCATCGGGTTGGAGCAGAACGTCCCGGTAGACACTGGAGGGCGTCTCCGGAAGCAGCATAGTCTCCCCCTCGACGGTTTGATACGGGCCGGTGAAGACCTCGCGTTGGGTGCCGGTCATCAACGTGGCCCGTTGTTCGATCTGGTATTCCGTATCGCTCATCGGAATCAGTGTTTCCTGGACAGTCCGGGTGTAGGGTATGAACGACCAGCCCGGTCCTAACGTACTGTCTGCCAGGTTAACCGAGTTGTAGCGGCGCGTAAAGTCGGCCCGTATGCCGCCGCTCACCGGCAGGGCGAGGTCGGTGATTTCATCAGTGTAACCGCCCACAACCTCGCTTGGCGCCAGGTTGAGCGCTACAGATGTGTAGGTTTCACCGCCTAGCTCGAATTCCCAGGTCGTCGGTGCGTCAGCCGGGCGTGAAGCCAGCGCCTGCTTACGTAGAGCAACTGCATCTGCGTTGTCATCCCCGACATACGTGTTTTCTGTTGATAGGTCAACGCCGCCAAACGAGGTGATCGTGTAAGAGCCATCTAATGTGCTCATCTCGCTGACAACGCCCGGCGTTGTCAGCGGCGTTTCCACGTATGCGACCTCGTAATCGTCCACCCATGAGAGATCAACCGGGATACCGTTGTCGCGCAGCCACTTGACAACACCCACAATCCGGGCCAGTTGTTCCAGCTCGGCCAGCTCGGGCTTTTCGGCTGCGAACTCGTCGTAATGTTCGGTGACGAAGGCCGTGAACTGGTCAGTCACCGGACTATTGCCCTCAATATCAACCATAGAGCCATCGGGTTGGAACTGGATGAAACGACTCTCGAGCTGGATAGCAGCCCGCTCGAAAACCATCGTCTGGCCATCGGCGGCCTGCGCCAGGACAATCTCGCCCGGCACGAACCAGTTGCGGTGCCATGGCACATCGGTACGCTGCTCAAAGCACAACTCGAGCTCCGACTTAAAGCCAGGCACATCTGGTGTGAGCAGATCGCCGGTCAGTGTATCTTGCCCCGCCGCCATGCTTTTCAGGTAACGGTCAGCTTCGAACATGACCCAGCCAAAATGGGTGTTTTCGGTCTGGCCAAAGTACTCGACCCGTTGGGTGATGTCCCCGCCAGAAGGATCCAGCGGCACCATCGTCACGCCCGGGTCCTCGCCAGAATAGACCGATCGAATAGCGACCACTAGGTCGTCCATGCTCATGGGCGGCAGGCTCAGGTCTTGCTGGCCGATGAGGGTCAGTTGGCCGGTAGCGGGATCGAAGGCCGCGCCGGTGATGGTGTTGATGTCAACCAAAACTTCAGCGGCGCGGTCGAGAGAGACGCCGCCAACGGGGCCACCGCCGCCGTCAAGCGGTCTAGAGTGTAAAGAATCTCGTATGCCAAAAATCGTTGCAGGAACCCAGTCTGTAAACGCACCAACAATATTTGCTCCGGCCCAAAGGACAGCCGATAACTCATGGTATACCGCTCGAACAGGGTCTGGGGTCCACTCTCCTCCCGCTGATAGCCTATCTAGCACAGACAAACCCTCACCATACAAATACCCCAACACTGGATAAGGGGTCTGAGGACTAGGTGCCAAGATACCACGAACGGTATCAACTATGGCTGGGTAACCTTCTTGGGCATGATAAGAATAAGCTTGCCAACGTTGTGTTTGATATCTGTTGTAATATTGAACGCTGCGTTGCCACCACGACGAATCATCCTCAGGTGGTTGTAACCCACTTGGATCGACAAAATTCACTGGATTGTTGTATGCATAAGCATATCCATGTTGGCTTTGTGGAATCCTAATATGTCCAGGATAAGGATCCCTACTAATGAAACGACCAAGTATTGGATCATAATATCGTGCCCGGAGATAGAGCAAGCCAGTCTCTTGATCATGCTGTTCCCCAGTGAAGCCAAAGGCGGTCTCTGTGCTTCCTCTCACGTACGATGCACCAAAAACTTCGTAATCAGAAGTTTGTGTTACCTGCCCATCCGAGTCCGCCAAAGTGACTACGCTGCCTAGTCCGTCACGAAGATAGAACTGTGCATCTGCCTCTCTGTCATATTGAGCAAAGCGAACCTGTCCTAGCGTGTAACGACGAATTTCCCCGCTGGCGCTGTCCTGTTCGACCAATACCTGTGTCAGCAGCCCTTGGACATCGTTGACATATTCAATCGGTATCCCATCTATAACCTTCGCCATTCGGTTGCCATCCCCATCATACTTAAACTCCATCAGCGACGTCCCATCGTCCACTCGCACCAACCTGTTTTCGTAATCGTATATATAGTGCGTCGTCGCAGCAGGCGCTGTCCGTTCAATCAGATTCCCATTGTTGTCATATCGGAAACTCGTGACCGCACGATCCGGATCGGTCAATGTGACCAACTGACTCAAGTCGTTATAGGTGTACGTTGTCTTCCCCTCCGGCGTCGTCATCGTCAGGCGGTTGCCGAAGGCATCGTAGGTATAGGCAACCGTTCGGCCATCTGGGTACGTCACACCGGTTAGGCGATGGAGGGAATCGTAAGTGTACCGGGTGACGAGTCTTTCCCCTTCACCGGTCGTTTCGATCACCTGGGTGCGGTTGCTGGCTGGGTCCAGCGAGTACTCATAAGCGAGCAGCGTCTTGCCGGCGCGGTCCACGTGTATGATGCCGGTCAGCCGGTTGGCGTCGTCATATGTATAATTCGTGGTTACGCCATTGGGCAGCGAGCGACCAGCGAGTTGCCCGGCAGCGTTATAGGTATAAGTTGTCGCGCCACTGGCATCAGCGACGCTTACTAGGCGCCCGTCCACATCGTAGCCGTAGCGCACCACGCTGCCATCCGGGTAGATGAGCGCTGTCAGGTTGTTAAGGGCATCGTACTCATAGCCAACGTGGTTCCCATTCGCGTCCGTCACGCCCGTCAAGCGCCCGAATGGATCGTAGCGATAGGTCGTCTTCCCAAACGAATCCACCATTTGCGTGCGGCGGCCATTGGAATCATAGCTATAGGTGATCGCGCTCCCGTCAGGATACAGGATATTCGTCAGGCGGTTGGCCGGGTCATATTCGTAGCGCATGGTATTGCCGTTTGGGTCAATGCGCGTCTCCAGGTTGCCGCTGGGATCATAAGTATATCGGGAAGTCAGTTCGATCTGTGCAGCGGCTGGCGTTGACTGCGCTGGCCCAAGCACAGTCGTGAGCAGTAGCGAAACGACAATCGTCAGATAAAGGCTCTTGTGAGCGAATCGAGCATTCATGACATACCTATCTTTCCTAAGGAAAATGGTTCGTGGGGGTGAAAGTCAGGGAACTCATCAAGAAGATATCACCAACTACCGCTCGAACTCAGTTACCAACACATGGTCTTTTACTTTAGATACTTGTCCGGAAAATTCACTGACCGTTCCATCGACTAAAACACGAACCTCGAACGAAGTTTCAAGGAGCTGGGCACATTGCTGAAAGTAACCTACATGCACCTGATAGTGACCGCTCGGTGCATCGCCTTCGGGCCAGAATATATTTTCAACCGGATTTTCAGTTACGTTGCGAATACATCTAAGATTGCTGTCAACATCCAATTCGCCATTCGATGCCGAGGTGGGGTGTCTGAAGTAAATCACCTCGCCGTTTGGGTCCGTTACAAACAGATCGAGATCATTCAACCCTGACCACCGCAATGTGATCTGTACATCGCCAGTACCCAGTTCTTGCGTTGGATTTGGAGTAAAGGTGGGTTCTACCGTGGAAGTGGGTATTGCAGTACTTGTAGATGTTAACGTTGATGTCAGTGTAGGGGGTGAGGTGACAGTAGGGGTTGTTGTCGGTGGTAATACATGTGGGAGCCATTGTTCACGAGAAAAATATCCTGTCAGGCATAAAGCGAGCAGAATCAACAAAACCCACCAATAGTCACATAGCCAGCAAGTGGGTTTTTCCCACCATTCTCCATGCATTTTTCGCTCCTTTACTTTGATTTAGCTCCTATCAACACAAAATCCATCCACAAAGCAGTAAACCAAATTCCCTTCATATCTCTCAGCGATACTTGCATCTAATTGGATGTGTTAATAAGTTGATCTACGTTATCGCGCAAGTATTCTGCAAATAATGATAAACCTCAAAGGCTAATTACCAATTGCGTATTAGCCCAATTTGATTCTGTATTTCTTATCAACCATCCCGCCTGACCAGCTCCCAATAGCCATGGCTATTAGAACCTCTACTGTAATTGCACAAAACAGACTGATAGGCTCAGCGAGGATAAAAACTCCAAAAGCATCACGCACGATGCCCCGGATGATCATGTAAATCCATACGATGATACTGGTCACTAAGGCAGCCCCAACGCCAGCAGCCTGGATGCCCCTGGTGGCATCCAGGCTTTCTTTTTGCTGCTCGTACTGAGCCTCAGCCGCTGACTGGCCAAGGAAAAAGTATACAACCCAGCCCAATAGAAAAGCGATCCAATCGCCTCTATTGCCTCCTTGAAAGATCAATAACAAGATATGGTGTACCACGACCATGAATATTCCACCAGTGAAACCATAGCGGAAACCGGCATGGATGTTCTTTTTGCCTTTCTCGAAATCGTAATAATCACTCATCATCCACTTGCCTGGCCCTTTCGAAATGATCGATCCACTTTCGAGGTGTATCTTTATCCGCATTTGCTTCACGTAAAATACTTATCAGTTGATCAGGGTATCTAGCCCTCATAAGTTTCCTGGCTGTATCCCGCCAGGGATATCGAACCCGTTTGAAGGTTATTGTATGGGCTTTGGTATCAAGAATCCCATAGGAAGCGCGGTTATCCAAATCGCGCGGCTGCCCCACGGATCCCGGGTTGATTATCCATAACTTTCCTGGGGTTAATGCGTAGGTTTCGCCCGGCATTATCATGGTGTCTTCGAAATTATATTTTTCATCAGTTTTAGATGCTGAAACCAACGTCGGCATGTGAGTATGGCCGAGACATAATACTCGTCCTATTTCTTTCGATTGGCCAAAAGTTTCAAGCTGCTTAAATTCGTTGGGTAAGAAAATCCGCTTCAGCCATGGAAAGATATAACGTCGAATGCCCAAATAATCTTTTAAACTCCCATGCACCAAAACATAGCAAACATTATCGAGTTCATGAACCTTAGACGCTTTCCGTTGCTCGACAAAATTTTCTTCGACAAATGCTTGGCAGGCAGCATCTTCCCGGATAATCGCTTTATGCTCATTGATAACTATTTTTGGCAGCTCGTTTACCCGTTCCCACTCCTGTGGTGACAGCAAGTCAGCAAGCATGGCCTCATGATTGCCAATAATCCAATTACCTGATACTACATTATCTTTTAGCCAATTCAAGACCTCGATAGGATTTGGTCCACGCCCAACAGCATCTCCAAGAAACCAAACATGATCGATATCCTTTTTACGCATATTATCCAAGACAGATTCTAAGGCCTGGATATTTGCGTGGATATCTGACAAAATCGCAATTTTCATAAGCCTCTAATCACCTTTCAGTCTGTCAATGGTACTTCTATTCTTTGGTAGTGGTCACGATGTAAGTGATGAACCATTCCACCGCAGAGCGGATGGAACGAGCGGTCACTTACTTCTTTTACCACCACTTATTCTTTTTATTATCTCGAAGTTCCTTTAAAGTTTTCCTATAAATTTTGAGAAGCTTTTCTGCTTCTTGATTTTCCTTAGAATGACCAATTCTTTCGCCATTCGCTAGGAGTTTCTCAAGAAGTTCTAAATCATTCAATTCCTTCGCATGGGCAAGATCTTCAACCGTAGGAAATCCTCCCAGGCTCGTGATTTGGTTTTCTAATTTCAGTATCTTGGTGGCTGCATACTTCCGCTGTGTTTTTAATTTTTCCTTTATTGTCCGTCCTGATTCTTGATAACCCTTCGCCTCTTCAGAATAAATCAGCAGCGTTTCTCCATCCTGTTTGGGTTCTTTCTCAGCTTCGACTAATGCTTCATCAACCGCGGCTTGTACTGTCTCCCAACCCCCTTTTTGAATACCCAGCTTGACGGAAGAATCATAATGGTTGGTAACCTCATACACTTTTTGTGCTGAATCGGCTAAATCCTGGACTGTTTTTTTCCAGTTTTTCCAGGCCTGGTTTGACAGGCTGCGCTCATGGGCGGCTTGCCGAACTTGATCCCAACCCACAAAATTTGGTCCATCAATGTTTGGAATTTGCAGTTCATCACTTTTGATTTCCAAAATTATATTGTATTCAGCCTGATGGATCTGCGTAAACTGTTTGATTGTGGGAATCTTATTGGGATCTGGCCTCACTCGTAAATTGGTAATGCATTTTTCGACAGCATCGAAATTTTCATCTTCTTCTTCGTTGCCAAGAAATAAATCTCGTATGCTACTGATTTGATCACCCAAATATTTGCTTATCGCTTTCCATTCATCTAATTTGCTGATGAAGTGTTGTTGTTCTAGAAGACCGTGTAATTCGAGAGATTGAATTTCTTCTTTTTTATCCAAATAGGAGAAATCGTTCCTTCGAAGAGCGTCTTCCCAAAGCTGCTCATCACTAACTTCGCTCATTATCTTCTTCAACCGGTTGA
>CAZLNX010000301.1:0-7569 GCA_964560795.1 uncultured Anaerolineales bacterium
TGGTGTTCTCATCACGCACCTTTTCAGCGGCCACCGTCTCGAATTTGTTGATCACCGTGGCGATGATATCTGCACCCTGGGATTTCACCAGTTCGATCAGATGTTTTCCGGATTGGGCCTGTTCGACCGACTTTCCACAGTTTTTAAAGGTGCGGTAGATTTGGGCGTCCAGGTTGACCCGGTCTGTGACCAATACCACGCGTGGGTTCTGGATGTTGGGATGCAGCGCCAGCGCTTTGGCCAGCATCACCATCGTCAGGGATTTGCCCGACCCGGTGGTGTGCCAGATCACCCCGCCGGTGCGCTCTCCCTGGGCGTTGAGTCCCGCCACCCGTTCCAGCGTGGCCTGCACGGCGAAGTACTGCTGGTAGCGGGCCATCTTTTTCACCCCCCCATCGTAAACCATGAAGCGGTAGGTCAGGTCCAGAAGCCGTTCAGGCGCCAGCAGGCTGACGATAGCCCGGTCTTGCTCCGTGGGCAGCCGCTCGCCCTTGCCTTCGAAGTCCCGCTGGATCCATTCGCCATGTTTACGCCAGTCATAGAACTCCGGCAGCCAGGCCTCTTTCAGCGGTGTATTGACCAACTCGCTGACCCGCGCCTCGTGGGATTCAGCTTCTTCTTCGCGCCAGACCGACCAGAATTTCTTGTCGGTGCAGGTTGTCCCGTACGCGGCATGGTTGGTCGAGACAGCCATTAGGATCTGCGAGTAGGCGAACAAATGCCGGATCTGGCCTGCCTTTTGATTGCGAAGATGCTGGCTGATGGCTTCCTCATAGGGCAGGCCGCCCTCTTCCATTTTTAAGTCAGGCCGTTTGCATTCGATGATCGCAAAGGGCAGCCCGTTGACAAAGCAGACGATATCGGGCCGCCGTGTCTGGTGGGAGCGTTCACGTTCCACCACAAACTCTTCCGTTACATGATAGACGTTGTTCTTAGGATGTTCCCAGTCGATATAGTGCAGCGAGTAATCCCGCCTATCCCCGCCAATTGTCTGGGTAAGGGAAATCCCTAAGGTCAAGATTTCATATAATCTTTCGTTGACCCGCGTCAGCCCATCCGAAAGAGGGATATCCAACACTCGTCTCACCGCTTCGGCGATGGCGTTCTCGCTGAACTTGCGCTTTTTGCCGCGATATTCGAATTCATTATGCTCATGCAGCCACCTTTCCAGCACATCCACCAGCACCACCTGGCGCAGGCTCTCCCCGCGTTGCATGTTAGCCGCAATAGGGGATAGGTATTGGTAGCCCAGGTTGACCAGCAATTGGGTGGCGGGAATTTGGGAGATCAGTTCTTCACGGTAGGAGGGAGTAGCCAAAATTTCTTTCACCTTCGATAATATGAAAATTCTGAAATGATCGTTGATTCTAGATAATGTAAAATTTGTACAAGTTACTCTTGAAATTTGGATTCGCTGTTGGACTCGTATTTACAGTTAGGACAAATATAGACATATATAGTTTTTGAACCATAACCAAATTCATCGACATCACTGTACAGCGATGCTGTTCCTCTAGATGATGATCCTGAAGGTGGTATTGTTGCTTCTTGATATGAGTGGGAGTATTTCATATCAATATTGCACTCGGGGCACTTCAGTGATCGGGGAAAAACTGTTTTCATTGTTTTTTATCCTCAATATTTGAGTTATATGTTTTTGATTCTTCGGCAAAATTCGCTTTTCGAGCGGATTCTATCCCACTCGGCACTTCAATTAAAATCCCAAATTCGCTATCCTTATGTGGGAGCTCATCAAATTTTTTATAAAGAAAGTAAGCGGCTCCCGCTGTTCCCATATCACTCAAACCTGCCACAACAATAATATCTTTATCGGAATGGTATTCATCCTTTACTTTGAGAATAACACCATAATCTGTTTCCATCCCATCTCCAACAATCTTCTTCCTAACAGCTCGATAAAATCTTATTCCATCTGAATTTGTTTTTGGGGGAAAGTCATCATGGGTGATTTCTGTGTAGTTATTTTGAAATCTAAACTCACAAGATTTGAATTTTGTCATTACTTCACGTGTTTTCGGATTATGAGCTCCAATGCAAAATGCGCTTCTTCCCCATGTGTCATGTGCATGTTCGCTATCTTGGACTGTTAATACTGATTTTCCGATCTTTGCTTGTTCAAAAATATGGAACAAATAAGATAAAGCAATAGCATCACCTTTTCCATAAACATATTCCGACCCGAAAATTCTTGTTTTCTTACTTACATGGTGATCATTTCGATACAAGATAGAATTACTCAAATCTGTACGAAAAGCAGAAATATAAACCCAACTATTTTCCGTAGAGATCGTTCCTAATATTTCTCTCAAGGGACGAAGCCTCCGTAAAGCTTTTACTAAATCATCAATCACTTCATAGAGTACTTGAAATGTCACGCCTAAAAGAGCACCTAAGAAAAGAATCCAATACTCATCATTTTGCTTTCCAAAATACATTAAACAAGTTCCAAAAACAAAACCAAGGGCAAGGCCAGTCATAATTGATCTAGATGGTTTCTTATTCAAAATTCTTTGGAAATTCTTTTTCATCATTTCGATCACATTAACCTTCAAATTCTAAACCTTCACCCGCACCTGGCCCGTCAGCAGGCGCTGCATGAGACCTTTTTTCTGCTGTTTGAGTATTTCTACTTTCTCTTGATAAAGTTTGATTTCTGATTCTGCTGCTTCAAGAATGGATACGATTTTTGCTTGCTCATCAGTTGAGTTTGGAATTCGAATTTTTTGTTTTAGAAAATCTCTCAGGTTAAAGGTCATCTTCTCAATATGAACACCATAGCTTGATAGATAAGTCTGATGGTAAAAAAATGGGGTTCTTGAAAGCCAATCAAAAAAACGAATATCGAGTTCATTATTGTTACTAGCAACCAGTGCAATATAAGAGCCTGAAATATGCATCCCATCGAATTCACATGTTGTCAAACCTGAAGCACCATGCACAATCTGCATCTTGGAGATGAGAAAGTCTCCTGCTAGTGCAATATTCATTTTCTTTGTTTTTATTTCGGTGCCTTTTCGTCTTTCGCGCAAAAATAACCCACCAGAATTTCTTCTTACGCTGATAAGATTATAGGTAGCTTCATTTTCCCATGTGATTGGGCGTTTCACTTCTCTTAGTAGCAAGCCAATTTGTTCTTCTTGCCATTCCTCGTCAAAACCCGGAAGACGATCTTTTCCCGTTAGCAACCGCTGCATGAGGCCCTTTTTGCGTGTCTGCAGAAAACTAATTAATTCTTCATTTGTTGCAATAGCCTCATCCCAAGTGCAAAGAATGGAAGCAATTTTCTGTTGTTCCGTGTATGGTGGTAGTGGAATTCTAAGTTTACTAAATTCTTTTTGACCTAGTGTTTTGTTACGACCAGCTCCACCTGGTGATCCCAGATTAAGTAAGTATTTTCCATATGGTGTTTTGAAAAAGTATAGAATGTAATCAAGATCGAGTTTTCCTGGAACAGGCTTATACATTGGGAAGCGATGAGATGCAATCATTCCCTTTTCTGCATTGGTTGTTTTAGCAACAGCCTGCTCCCAAGCAAATACAATGTTTAAGACAAAACAATCCGGTTCGATCCAAAAAACTCTTTTATTTCCGAGTGATGCCCCAGTGCGAGCATCTTTGTGGAAAAGACCCTTCCCATGTGAACGTATTCCGATTTCACGATAATACTCATCTGAAACAACATCAACCGGCCTTCTCAACCTTTCCAATATATTGCCTATTTTGCTAAGGTTCCAATCGCTTGGAATACTTTGATCAGGCATTGATGTCTAACTCCAATAAATAACCTGCCATTTTTTCTTCAAGAGTATCCAATTGATTCTTAATCCTTTCTGTTTCTGAAATAGTTTTTTCAATATTAATTAAAGGCTCTGGTTCGAATGTGTCTACGTAGCGAGGAATGTATAAGTTAAAATCGTTCTCTTTAATTTCTTCATAATTTGACAGATAAGCATATTTATCTATAGATGTGCGGGTACGGAAGGTTGTCAGTATCTTTTCAATATCTTTGTCTCGAAGATGGTTTTGATTTGTACCTTGTCCAAATTCGCGGCTGGCATCAATAAACAATACATCGTTATCTACACGCTGCCGCATAAAAACTAGAATTACTGCTGGGATACCAGTACCATAAAATAAATTTTCCGGCAGACCAATAACAGTATTAAGGAGGTTCTCTTCTATTAATTGCCGACGAATCCTTCCTTCATTTCCCCCTCGGAAAAGAACCCCGTGAGGAACAATAACAGCAATACGCCCATTTTGGCTGGGTTCCAGATAGGTTGATTCGATCATATGTGTCAGGAAGGCATAATCACCTTTGTTACTAGGTGGTAAGCCACGCCAGAAACGTTTGAACTGATCGTTTGAAACTGTTCCTTTTCCCCATTTATCCAGCGAGAAGGGTGGGTTGGCCGTCACCACGTTGAAGCGCATCAGGTTATCGCCCTCGCGGTGCAGCGGGTTGCGGATCGTGTCGCCCCACTCGATCCGGGGCTGGTTGACATCGTGCAGGAACATATTCATCATCGCCAGCGCCCAGGTGCTGCCGTTGCTCTCCTGACCATAGAGGGCGTAATCATTGCTGTCGACTTCTTCTGCGCACTTGATCAGCAGCGATGCCGAGCCACAGGCAGGGTCGTAGATACGTTCCCCGGGTTGCGGGTCCAGCAGCTTCGCCAACAAGCGCGAGACCTCCGGTGGGGTATAAAATTCCCCGGCCTTCTTGCCCGCCCCGGCGGCGAACTTGCCGATCAGGTATTCGTAGGCGTTGCCAATAACATCCATCCCGTTGATCCGGCTGGGTCGCATATCCAGGCGCGTGTCGTTGAAGTCATTTAGCAAGTTCTTCAAGCGGGCGTTGCGCTGTTTGGTCTGCCCCAGCGCCGCCTCCGAGTTAAAGCTGATATTGCGGAACACGCCCTGCAGTTTCTCCACGTTGGCCTCTTCGATCGCCGCCAGAGCCATGTCGATGATCTCCCCCAGGTTGGTCTCGTTGCGCTGCTCGTAGAGCGAGTAGAAGTCCGTGCCCTCGGGGAGCTTGAACTTTTCACGATCCATGCGGCGGCGCAGCCTGTCCTCATCATCGCCATACTTGCCTTTGTATTGCTCGTAGTGGTCCAGCCAGACATCCGAAACGTACTTCACGAATAACATCACCAGGATGTAATTCTTGTACTCGGAAGGGTCCACCGTCCCGCGGAACGTATCGCAGGCTTTCCACAGGATAGCGTTGATTTCGTCTTGGGAGATTTGGGTTGTATTTGTCATAAGTAAGGGATTTTTTAGTTACTTTTTTTACGTAGTTGGAGGTTTGATCACATAAAATGGGCCCTTGCCAGAAATATTTTCACGCCTATGACGTAAGAAATAGAGCTCATCAGGTTTATTATGATACAGGTATGCAATCGTAGCACATACCAGTGCATCCAAGGCGCCATCTTTTTCTGGAATATCAACATATTCAATACCAAATGTTGCACACCATAGCTGCCATAATCCAAAAACATCTTCTTTCGATCCACCCTCTTTCTTATAATTCTGGATAGTAGAAAGGTGCTCTCTTCCCAGGCCAAATAATAAGCATGCCCTTGGGTGTGTCTCCAGGATCGTGCCCACATTTGGTGCCATCTCTTGAGCCAAAAGTTGCCCGCGTACGGGCACAGCCATCAGCGAATTAATCGATGCAACCCATGTGCGGCAACCGCTGGGTAAAATACTTCTCAGTTCGGTGTCACAGGAACGAAATCCGTTTTCATCGTCAATAGCAATCGTCAATTGTGCGTCGATAGATGCACTGAGAATCTGCGATTCCTCAGTGATGGATACAATTTTTCGGAGTGAGGCCAGTTTTGGAGGAATTGAAATCTCTAAGCCATTGCTTCCAATAGAGAGGCCAGCGATCCAGGTATTCTCTTTTCCGGCAATATCAACACCGAGAAAAATTGATGTCATAATATCCTTTTTCTATTCAGACTCCTCATAAAGAAGATTTATGTCACCTTCTATTGTAACGAATTCTGCTTTTACCCAGCCATAATCTTCGGGATTTTCGTCAGAAAATGTAAACCCAACCCAAAGCCCGTCTGGCTGTTCCGAGCGAAGGAGCAAATCTACACAATCATCTTTTGCCAACCCTCCCATTAAACCATGTTCTACACCAGGTCCATTGCGAACCCGCAGGGATGAAACATGCACACACCCCATAACTGTGAGCTGTGTTGTTGCACTGGGCTCGATCGTGGCTGATATCGTAGGCATTACTTCTTTGGTAGAAATCGCTGAAGGAGTACTTGTATTTTCCTTTGGAGTGTCCGTCAAAAAAGCACTTGTGCGAATCACTGTTCTAGTTGGGATTTGAGGAATATCTATCTTGTTTAAATATTGTAGTGAAAACAAACAAAGCCCTATTGCGCCAACGGAAGAAACTAATAGAAGGAAAATTGTGACAATATTTCGTACAAACCTCTTATTCTGCGTGATTCCTTGGAAATAGACCCAAATGGAATTAGTAAATTTTTGGGTGAGAATTTTTATCTGCGTACCAATTTCAAATAACTCTGATCTTCTGTTTTCCGTAATTAAGTCTTGAAAACTTTCACGATAATCAGATTGTCCACCGTTTTCGTTTCTATGATTCTCGGGTGAAGTGTTTAGCTCCTCCATTTTATTTGGTCTGTGGTAAACGAACTTTGTCCTCCCGCCATTTTATTCTGCCTGACCTTTGTACCAACCGAGCGGCTTCAATCAATCTCTCTCGAGCTTTGTCAGTTAAGCGAAAATCAAAAATTCTAGCTGTTTCTTTCAGAAGGTCATCAGGGGTGATGCTCAGCGCGGTTTTTACACATAGATATACAGCTTCTGCTAATTCTTCCAATGGGATATCTTCGATGCTCCTGCGATAGCCATCTTGGCTCGCGATACGTATTTGTATTTCGCCCTTTTCGATGGCGTAAAGGAAATTGTCCTTCATTTGAATTTTTCCGCTCCGAACGAGTTGGGAAATATCATTGGATATTTTGTATTTGATTTTTTGACTCATTCGCCCGATCCCCCATGCTTCAGCCATTCGTTCTTCAACCAAAGAAATTGCGATTGGGCCTTCTTGGCTTACGATAGATAGTATCGCTTCTTTATTATAATAATTTGATCGGCTCCAAAAATCACCAGCCCCATGACCTAATCGCTGTATCTGGGCTTTTCTATAGGGAGATGTTTCTTTGGGTTTCATCGTATGGTTGACGGTGGGATCTGTTTGATTCTGTACAGAAAAGTCATTTTGGGGTGTTGGATGAATTTCTTTTTGGGATTCAACTTCTATCTGCCCCTGATTTTGTTCAATGTTTTCAATTATTTGTAATACTTTTTCGACCTCTGCTCTTGAATTTCTAAACCAATCCCTCGACCAGATTCTATGTATTTTCCAACCTAATCCTTCTAAAACAAATTGCCTTAGTTGATCTCTATCCCGGGCTGTAGCCGCTGAATGGTACATAGCCCCATCACACTCAATACCTAACAGATACTTGCCTGGTTGCTGGTCATCAACAA
>CAZLNX010000302.1:0-7564 GCA_964560795.1 uncultured Anaerolineales bacterium
CCATATAGGAAGCGTAGATACCTAGAGCTACTAGACCAAGAATGATCCAGCGTTTAAATCCGAACCGTTTTTCTTTCTGAACTTCGTCACTCAACGGTCTCGTCCTCCTTCTCAAAAGTTTCGTCCTCCCCTTCCGTGGAAGGTTTGGCTTGGATATCTTTCACCGCCCGCATAGCCCTGAAATATGTCAGGGTGAGTGCCAACGGTGCAGAAATTAAAACAAGTAAAATTGTAATGATGGGCTTTTCAGTTCCCAAAGTGCGATCGAGCCACAACCCCCCAAAAACTGCAGCTAATACGATGATTAAAGTGAGACAACCAATTTCCCCGCCAAGGGCAACGGTTCTTAGGCCAAACACCTGTTGTATAGGGTTTTTTGAAGGATCGTTAGCTTGGCTCATAACGGGCGAGATTGTATCACAGGGAACGAAAACCAGTCAACTTTTAGATGGGGTGCACTTCGTTGATATGCATTAGTCTAGAACTCTTTCCAGACAAGTAAGTGCGCCCCACCTTGACATTCAAATCTAGAAAAAGCCTCCCGCTGCACCTGACGTCCAGGTGAACCAGGGGGCGAAGAATGCACCTAATAGTACGATACCCACGGATAAAACAACCAGGGCAATGCGATACGGTCGAGAGACCGGCACAGGTTTATCTTCCTCTTCGGAGCGATAGAGGTAAACACGTTTAAGCACAACCAAATAGTAGTACAAGCCGATGATCGAGTTGAGCACACCCACGAAGGCCAGCCAGACATAATCCGCCTTGACTGCCGCAGCGAAGACGAGCACTTTGGCAATAAAACCACCGAAAGGAGGCATGCCAGCCAAAGACAGGAGGGCCACTAGCATGGCCAGAGCCAGCCCAGGTGAGCGGCGGCTGAGGCCGTCATAGGCTTCAATCTCATCTGATCCCAACGAGCGCCAGGCGGCTGCAACGAGCCCGAATGCCGCAAGATTAGTCACCAAATATGCAATCAGATAGAAAACAACACTGGTGACACCTAACTCAGAGAAAGTAACCACGCCGACCATGATATACCCGGCGTGTGCAATCGAGGAGTAGGCCAGCAGGCGCTTGATATTCGTTTGCGCCAAGGCGATGGCGTTGCCCAGAGTCATTGTGACAGTAGCAATGATGGCTATCAAGAGACTCCACTGTCCGCTGAGGGCGGGGAATGCGCCAATCAAGACGCGCACCAAAACGGCAAATCCGGCCGCCTTGGATGCCGTGGAGAGAAAACCTGCCACAGGCGTTGGCGCGCCTTCATAGACATCGGGTGCCCAGAAGTGGAAAGGAACTGCAGAAATCTTGAAGCTAAAGCCGACTAAAACGAGCAGTAGACTCATCCAAACCATCGGCACGCTCATAGCGCCGCTCTGAATGGCCACAGCCAATTCGTACAAACCTGTCACACCGGTAAAACCGAATAACAGGCTGAAGCCGTACAACATGATCCCAGAGGTCATAGCGCCGAAGAGCAGATATTTGAAACCAGCTTCTGTGGATTTGTCATCCTGCTTAAAGAAGCCAGCCAGAATGTACATGGGGATCGAGGTGGTTTCAATGGCCAGATAGAGCATGATCAAGTCCGCTGAGGTGGCCATCAGGTTCATACCAATGGTGGAAACCAACAGCAATAAGTAGAACTCGCCGCGCTTTGCAAGGCCATCCACATCCATGGCAAACAAAGCCGTGATGCCCGCACCAAAGATGAAGACTAACTTGAAGATAAAGCCAACCCAATCGTGACGCAGCATCCCACCCCAGATAAGTTCATTGGAGCCATCGGGAGTGGCAAGAGTCAGGCTGAGGAGCAGGATCAACATCGAGCCGCCAGCGACCAGCCAACCTAAATTGCGGCGTTTCTCCTCGGGCCAGATAGCGTCAAATAGCAGCACAATTCCAGCCAAAACCAGCAACAGTATTTCCGGCAAAATTGCCAGGATCATTGTCGAAGTAATACTACCCACTATGCACCTCCTAGCAGGCGCAAAATATTTTCAACGCCAGATTCGACCATGGGAACCATCACCGACGGGAAGACACCCACGAGTATCAAAATACCCGCCAGCAGCACCAGGGCAACTTTGTCTAAGGCAATCACATCACCAATCGGTTCATGATGGTCATCACCCTCTTCGAAGTGTTTTGGCATCTTTCCAAAGAAGACGCTGGTGATAATCCGTATGATATACGAAGCCGTGATTACAATCGAAATTCCAGATATCACCGCAATCCAGGGTTTATATTTCCAGACACCCATGAAGATGGGGAATTCGGCTACAAACCCGGAGAAACCCGGCATACCCATCGAAACCAGACCGCCAACTACAAAGGCTATCGCCACCATGGGCATCTTCTTTGCGAAGCCGCCCAATTCAGGGATCTGCCTGGTGTGTGCTCGGTCGTAGATCATACCGACAACAGCAAAGAAGAGAGCCGTCATCACACCGTGAGAGAACATTTGCACACCGGCGCCGATCATACCTTCTCGGTTGAGAGTAGCAAAACCCATGGCAACCAAGCCCATGTGCGATACCGAAGAGAAACCGATAACATATTTCATATCTTTCTGGACCATGGCGATGAAAGCACCATAAACCACGTTGACGATGGTCAATAAGATGATCCAGGGCATCCAGAATTTCGCACCTTCGGGCAAGAGCATGATGCCGACCCGCAGGGCCGCGAACGCCCCAAGTTTCATCAGTACCCCGGCGTGGAACATCGAGACTGCTGTTGGGGCTGCTACGTGTCCATCAGGGGACCAATTGTGGAAGGGCCAGATACCACCGAGGACAGCAAAGCCCATGAATACAAATGGGAACCAGAACTTTTGGAAAGCCAGGGAGAACCCTGCGCCTTCTAGGGCGATCATATCGAACGTCCCTAGACCGGATGAAAAGAACATCGCCAACCCACCGACCAGGGAGATCACCGACCCGATGAAAAGGTAAAGGGTCAGCTTCATGGCAGCGTATTCTCGAGTAACCTTCCAGCCCCAGATGGCGATCAACAAGTACATGGGGAAGACGGCGATTTCGTAGAAAAAGAACAACATGAACATATCCAGGGCTACGAACACCCCGAATACACCCGTCGCCAGGATGTAGAGGAAGGCGAAGAACTCACGAGGGCGGTCGTCGATGCCCCAGGAGATGAGAACGCCTGTAAACATCACCACGCCGGTCAACAAGAGCAGAGGGGTGTTCATGCCGTCGACACCGACGTAATATGAAATCCCAAGTTGGGGGAGCCAGTTGTATTTCTCTACAAACTGATAGCCGCCTGCGGCGATATCGTACGAGAAATACACCCAGATCGAGAGACCCAACGCTAAGGCAGCAGCTGCCAGAGCCGTCACGCGGATCTCGGTTTTCCGCTCACCGGGGATCAGGAAGATCAGCAACCCGGCGACGATCGGAGTAAAAACAATAACACTAATGATCGGAAATTGCATAAGTCACCTCAGTAACGTTCTAACGTTCAACGTTTACACGTTAGAACGTTCTAGAAGAGCATCTCCACAGCGCGATTGATAATATCTAAGAGCCATGCAGGCCAGACACCCAGCCACAGCATCATCACCATCAGCGGGGCCATCACCAGGAGTTCGCGGGCATTGATCTCTTTGAGACGATGTTCGCCGTGAGCCCATTCTTCATTGAGTGGGCCGTGCAAAACCTGCTTGATCCCTTTTAGGATATACGCGCCTGTGAACAGAAGGCCAATCATGGCCAAAGCGGTGTAAACGGTGAAGACCGGCCAGGCGCCTCGAACTACCAGGAATTCGGAAACGAAGCCGTTCAAGCCGGGCAAGCCCAAGGAAGCCATTGATGTGAAAATCAAGATGCCACCGTAGACGGGCACCAACGGGAACAAACCGCCGAAATCATCCAGGTTGCGGGTGTGTGTTCGTTCGTAGATCACACCAACCAGGAAGAACATCCCAGCCGCTGAAAGCCCATGATTGAACATCTGCAAGACAGCGCCATTCATGGCGATATTGGCGTGCTCTGTCCCTGCAGCGTAGGCCGCAGCAGCAATACCCAGGACAACAAAGCCCATGTGGTTGACGGATGAATACGCCACTAGGCGTTTAAAATCCGTCTGACCGAAAGAGCTGAAAGCGCCAAAAATGATTGCCATTGTAGCCAGGAACGCCAGGGCTCCAGCATACGTATGAGCTTCGTCGGGGAAGAGTGGCAACACCAAGCGCAAGAAACCATATGCACCGAGTTTCAACAGCACACCGGCAAGGATCATGGAGCCAGCAGTGGGTGCTTCGGTATGCGCGTCGGGCAACCAGGTGTGGAATGGCCAAACGGGGACTTTGAGCGCAAAGGCGATCACAAAGGCCCAGAAGACAATAACTTTAACGGTTCCGACAGAAAGCCCTAAGGGACCAATATTATCCAGAGTTGTCAACGCAGGCCAAATCTCGAAGAGTTTTGTCAGGTCGAAAGTGCCTGCTACCACGCCAATCAACTGGACCGCCAGAAGCAATCCCAACGATCCGGCCATGGTGTAAATCATAAATTTGAAGGAAGCATAGGTGCGGGCTTTGACTTTCATTCCGCCCCAAAGTTCACGCTCGCCTTTCTCACTGCCCCACTGGTTGATCAAGAAATACATCGGGACCAAACCAATCTCCCAGAAGACGAAGAAGAGCAGCAAGTCCAGGGAGAGAAAAACACCCAGCATGCCGGTCTCTAACATCAAGAAGAGAGCCATAAAGCCCTTGACGCGATCTTCAATACCAAAGGAAGCCAGGATGCACAGCGGCGTCAGCAAGGTGGTCAACAAGACCATGGTCAGGGAAACGCCATCCACACCGAGGTGAAAAGAGGAGTTAATCGCCTCGAACCAGGTCACTTGTTGTTCAAATTGAAAACCTTCCTGAGCACTATCAAACTGGAACCACATCACCAACGAGAGAATAAATGGGATGAAGCTGGCAATCAGAGCCACCCAACGGATCAATTTCTTTTCTTTGCCAGGCAGAAACGCCACAACCAAAGCCGATAGAACGGGCAGGAAAAGGATCAGCGTAAGTAAGTTGCTTGAGATAAATTCCATATTTTTCTCCTGATCCTAAGGAATCATCAAGTTATACAGATAATAGAACAAGGTGCCAAAGGCCACCACAAGGGCGAAGACCATGTACTGCTGCACTCGGCCTGTCTGGATTACGCGGAAAGCCTTACCAAGCTTCTTGACGCCTTCGCCAACCAGATCACCAAAACCGTTGATTACAGGCACGTCGATATAATTGCGGAAAATCCCACCCAGCGCATATGACGCCCGGGAGAATGTGTGCAAGATACCATCGATCAAGCCTCGGTCCATCCACTTATATGAGAGCGTCTCAGAGATCCATAAAGCAGGTTTGACAAAGATCACATCATATAGCTCATCAAAGTAGTATTTGTTTTGGAACAACGTGTAGAGTGGACCAAGAGGTTTTTTAAGCGGATCTTCTTGACCGGCTTTCACATTGCGGTAAACCAGCCAACCAAAGAAAAGCCCACCTAATGCTACACCCAAGGAAATTATCAGTGGTAACCAGTTGAAGTGAATTCCAGCAGGCTGTTGATGCTCTGTAAGTGTATAAACAACTCCATGGAACAGGTTTTTAGGCCAGATATGCAAGCCCATAAAATCCTCAGGTATGCCCACCCAACCAAATGCTACAGCAAATACTGCCAGGATCACTAACGGGGTTGTCATCGTCCAGGGTGTCTCATGGGCATGTTCGGCAGCTTCTGTGCGGGGTTTTCCCAAGAAAGAAAGGGTTATCTGGCGCATCGTGTAGAAAGCTGTTAGGAAAGCGGCAATTGCCAATATAACCAAAACCCAAATGTGTCCATGAGCGAAGGCATCTGCAAAAATTTCATCTTTTGACCAAAAACCCGCCGTGACCAGTGGGAAACCAGAGAGTGCGAAACCACCGATTAGGAATGTCCAAAATGTGATGGGCATTCTCTTGCTCAACCCGCCCATATTGAACATATCCTGAGGATCGGTATGATGATCATCAACATGGAAGATGCCGTGCTCCATGCCATGTATCACCGAACCCGAGCCTAGGAACAAGAGTGCTTTGAAGAAAGCGTGCGTTACAAGATGAAAAGCTGCAGCGACGTAAGCCCCAATACCCAGAGCAGCGATCATAAATCCCAATTGAGAGATCGTTGAATAAGCCAGTACACGCTTTATGTCATTTTGCGCCAGAGCAATAGTGGCCGCAAACAACGCAGTGAAGGCGCCAATAAATGCCATCACCTTCATTGGGTCAGTCAGATGTCCATGATCCATTCCAGCGGAGAGCAGCGGGAACATACGAATGACCATATAGACACCGGCAGAAACCATGGTCGCTGCATGGATCATAGCCGAAACCGGTGTGGGGCCTTCCATGGCATCTGGCAACCAAACATGCAGTGGGAACTGTGCTGATTTACCAACTGTACCAATAAACAAGAGAATGCCGATCAGGCCCGCAGCAGAGAGGCCCAAAACGCCTGAAGGCTCGTGTGCTAAATGACTTAGGAATTCTTCATTGAAGAATATATCCCTGAAGTTTAGCGTGCCAGCCGCGGAGTAAAGGTAGGCTATGCCCAAGAGCATAAAAACATCACCAACACGTGTGGTGATGAAAGCTTTGATCATAGCTGCCCGGGCAGATTTCTTACCATACCAGAAACCGATCAACAGGTATGAACAGAGACCCATGATCTCCCAGCCTACGAACAAGGTCAGCAAATTATCGGAGACCACCAGGGTATACATCCCGAAGGCGAACAAGCCAATAAAAGCAAAGAACCGCGAATACATTGGTTCGATCGATAACACTTTATGCTTGTGACCATGCTCATCTTCGACGGTGGCTCCGTGCGGCGGCAGACCTTTGCGGTCGTGATCACCTTTGGGTTGGCCAAAATTGTGGTAGCCGACACTATAAAGGAAGATCATCAAAACCGTCCAACCAACAAAAAATAGCGTTACCGCGCTTAGGGGATCTACCAGGACACCTATTTGAAGCCAGGAACCCCCTATCGGCAACCAGTTTATTGCCGACTCAAAGGGATGTTCGCCCAAGTGGTGCGCGCCCTCTTTCAGGGCATTCCAGAAAACTACCATACTCCCGCCCCACGAGAGCAGCGCTGCACCCACAGCAATTGTGTGGCTCAGTACCTTATTGCGATTGGTAAACAACACAATCA
This sequence comes from uncultured Anaerolineales bacterium, assembly GCA_964560795.1. Classification (GTDB taxonomy): domain Bacteria; phylum Chloroflexota; class Anaerolineae; order Anaerolineales; family UBA11858; genus NIOZ-UU35. The sequence continues at coordinate 7,233 of CAZLNX010000302.1, forward strand.
GGAAAAAGGCCAACAACGGCGGAAGGGGTATCAACCAAACAAGAAGTTCTATTGTCATAAATGCCTCACTAAAACGTTCTTACATTTCAACGTTTCTCGTGCCAACGTTATTACCACTTCATCAAATCAATATCTTCCGCAACCACAGTATTGCGGCGACGATAAATTGAGATCACCAAAGCCAAGCCCACGGCAACTTCCGCAGCCGCGACGGCAAAAACGATCACAGCAAATGCTTGCCCTGCTATATTGGCAAGATCGCCGTAACGCCAAAATGCCACCAGGTTGATGTTGACAGCATTGAGCATCAGCTCGATACCCATCAAAATCGC
>CAZLNX010000303.1:0-7555 GCA_964560795.1 uncultured Anaerolineales bacterium
TACGAAAACCCTTGTCAACCTTTTCTCCCCCTAACTTCCGGGAATTGCTGATAAATTCATCGTATCTCAGGGCTTGCTTGGGATCGCGAGAGTGAGCGGTGAGAGTAAGCGGTTCACGCCCAATGAAATTTGCTCACTGTACACCACTGAGACTATCGTAGCGACTGAGTTCGCAGCCAGTAACATATCGAATGATGTGACGCTCAGGGATATGCTAATTCGGGTGTGTCAATCTGTGGGAGTTCGAGCGAACTTCCCCGGCGACATCATGAAAGAAATCACAGCATCAGTTGATGGGGAGGTCGTATGAGCGAGTTCGGTTCGTTAGATATTACGCTGACATTGCCTGCTTTTGATACCAACGAATGGGTTGGAGTCCATTTTGATATCCAGGGCGACTCAGGGGACTCTGACAGCGGTTTATCCGTCCGGGTGCATGAGAGCCTTATCCAGATTGTCTCTGAGCCTTCCGGGGCCGTTCTGGATCAAATAGCCTTTGAAGCCTATTTGCCTGACCCTGAAGCCATGTTCAACAATGACTTCCTACCATTGTTTGAGATCGTACCTGACTTTGTTCCCCAGGACGGAGCTTCTTTCGATGAAGATGAGACACTCAGGATCGTGCTCCAAAATAACTCGGTGGCGCTCTATCGGAATGACAGCTTTCTTCACAGCTTCTATCTCGATGATATTGCCTACCCTGAGCAAGACCCGGTTATCACGATCTTACGGTCGGAAGGATGGGCCATTTCTCCAACCGTTGGAGTTTTTGTGGTCGAACTGGATGACTGGCGGGAAGCGATCTACCTGGAAACCCAGGCCGTTGCTATCAGTGGCATTTCATCACTCATTCAGGAGCGACCGGTCAATATCTTGGGTAAGGTGGACGGTTCGATTGACTTCTTCTATGCCCGTGATCCTGATGTGTTGGACGTTTCGGCCAATATCATCCGGCAGCACGATGAGAACGAAGTAGATACTCAGGCGGCATCTGACATCATTCTCGAAGGCCGGGATGTGTTTGCGATCTCGTATCCGGATTACGCGGACGAAGTAGGCTATGGTTTTACAATCCTGCAATTAGGCTCACTTGATAGCGGCGTGAAGAAGGCCGGTAGAGCCATTATGAAGCGAGCTATGGAGATGGCTGTAGCGCATGCAATCAGGATGCGCCCTGATCTAAGGATCGAGCCAAGTAACGCACTCAACATCCAGTACGCACCGGCAGACACAGGGACTGAGGTCAATCGCGTCGTGGTAGTGAACAGTGTCAGTATCAGCATAAACGTAGAAACCGGAACCATGACGATTGATGGGAGGCGAAGCCTATGAGTGGCAAACTAAAGAAGCGGGTTAGAAGCACATCACGGACGAGTAACACAGCTAAGGCTAAGGTTATCGACGTAGCGATCAATCGGGTAACTGTACGCCTGGGCGGGAATGGCCCTAAGTTGACGATGATCCCGACATCTATCTCAGTCAAGAGAGGAGATGGGGTTATTGTTGATTACTCAAGTGGGGAGCCTCTTGTCAAAGCATTTGTTTAGTGTATAATCATACTCATAGGGGATAATTGTTACCTACAAGAAACATGAAAACTATCTAGCCCAATAGGAGCTGAGTTTTTGTGTTTTTAGACCCACTCAACAATACATCGAATTTCAAACAGCCCGATTATTCGGGATTTTTCCATTTAAAACTTTGGGAGGCCAAACATGGCTAATTTCGTAAACATTGAACTTGATACCACTGGCCCAACCGGGCAAAGCGTGGCCTTTGATGCCGGTTCATATGTCAATCAGCAAATCACTGATCTAACACTCGGTGCGTCAGGGAGCGATGTCGCTCAAATGAAAATTTGGGGTGACGTTGACCCGGCTTATGACGCTCAAATTCAAGACAGCGAAGGCGGCTCAGCGTGGATCACTTATGCGACCGCCAAGCAGATCAAACTCTCCTCTGGCGATGGCGCTAAGAACATCTACGCAAAATTCCGTGACGATGTTTACAACGAAAGCGGCCAAGCGAGTGACAGCATTACGTTGGACGAGTCTCTGCCCGCTGTGACCGTTCAGAGTGGCCCAAGCCCCGCCAAAATCTCGAAGCAAGTTACCAAAGATCAGGCCGTATTCTCCTGGCAGGTTGATGTTGACTTTGACGAGTACGTTGTGATGGTTGTTTCCAACTCTGGCGACAGCAAAGCAGCAGGCGTTCAGATCGGAAGCGGCAACGGCTCAGTCAATGTAGATGGTGCGGCTGGCGGTTATCCAGCCACTACCAATATCAGCACCACGATCGACGGCGCAGACCTTGAAGCTGCCAGCGGTGGCGATGGAACCAAGATCGTCAAAGTGTTCGTGAAAGAGCATGCTGAGGACGATATCTGGAGCGCCTAATTTATGACCCAAGCGTGGATTGAGATTGAACTTGATACCACGCCTCCTGAACCCGTAGGGAGTCCGGCTGATTTAGCATTAGTCGCCACTCCCTACGTGGTGGATATCGAGTTTGATCAGATGATAGACGCAGACGCTGATGTTCACATTATTGACTCAGGAGGTGCGATCTTTCCAGCTACGTCGCTTGATGTAGCTGGCGCTAGATTGCAGGCCGAGATCAACCTGATAGGGTGTACTCCCGGCTCAGGGACACTTGTACTCGGTGTCAAAGACGATGTTTTCAACTTTAGGTCGTATGAGCATCCCATAGTCATCAACGGTGGTATGTCCATCTTGATGGAGGTTCCTGAGCGCGGTTTTAGTTTCGATACTCCTGAGCGATGGTTCGACTACGAGCTACCAGCGAGAGAGTTCAATTTTGATCTGAATGAATTGGATTGAGTATGAGTAGACGTTTTAGACAAACAATCCCCGAAGGACGTATCCAAGGGCCAAAAGAAATAATTACCTATCGCCTAAAAACGACTCAATGGGGTGGTAGTCCGACCGATCCTGAGTTAGCTGTTTTGTGTGTCACGGATGAAGATACCGATGTGACAAATGCTGTAGCTCCAGGTGGGACACCGGCCATAGATGGCGACGACATCCTGTTAGTTATCTCTGGATTGACTGAAGACAAGTTATACGAGGTCAATGTTGATTTCACTTCTGATGGTCAAAAACTCTCAACTTTCTTCACCCTGGCCTGCAAATAATGGCAGACACAACACCTCCCACCGTAACGATCGTATCTGTTGAACGAGCGAAGATATCCGATGAGCCTGGAATGCTGGACACGGATATTGTCTTCAAGTTCAACGAGCCGGTTACGGCCTGGGAAGTCAGAAAAGGTGGTGTGGATGAAGACACCGGCACAGAGCTAGATGGCGATGCCGGGGAATGGTTCCCTGTTTTCCCGGTAAATCTAGAGTTGGTGGTAGCAGCCAACACGGAGCTTCAGGTGACTATCAGACATACCGATCTGGACTTAGGAACTAATCGGTTGAATTTTTACGGCAGGGATGCGGCTGGTAATTGGGTTCCATACAACCAGACGTAACCGGAGAACTGAATGACGATAAATTTTGACGAATATTACCCATTTGAAAGTGGGCCTGGATCAGCATCGAGCGAAGACCGATGGGGGATCATGGCCCGATTTTGGCGTGACTCCGGGGTTGTGCGGGTTAGAGAGCTATCTGACCTGAGCATCACCAATGAACTAGATGTCTTTGCGGATGGCTCAGGAATGAACGTCAAGGTCAGGGACGGTATTGTGACAATCCAGGGGTTCACGGGTCGTATCAATACTCAAAAAACCCTACCTATTCCAGCAGCCAACGGCTCAAACCCCCGGATTGATCTGGTTGTTGCCCGTTTAGATCGCTCGTCCAAGGTAATCGGCCTTGACGTTGTAGCTGGTACGCCTGCATCTAGCCCGGTAGCCCCAAGCCCATCTCACAACTCAGCGAATTGGGATGTAGTCTTGGCCGAGGTTTATGTTGGCGCAGGCGTTTCATCCATCGTTACCAATGTTGTAACCGATACCCGTGAGTTTTCAGAGAATAATAGGTTAGTGCGAGAGGCGGTTACCAGTTCGACTGTGGCCATCCCAAACACGGCTTATTCAGCCGAGAACGACGATACACAAATTTCATTCAATTTACCACCGTACGCAGAAGCAAAGGATGAGTTTATCGTCTTTGCTAATGGCGATGCTGGTTTCATGCTTCTGAGTAATTCAGGCGCAAACTCTCAGGTGATTTATAACGGCAACACCTTTAGCCAGGTATCAGAAGCTAACGAAGTAACCCTGTACAAAACAGAAGTGAAAGGCAGCATGATCCACCTTGAATGTGTCAAGGGCGGCGATGATCAGGTTTGGTTTGCCCGATCTTTATTTGGTGGAGCTATCGACTCTGGTGGAAATTATTTTGGAGATGGTTCCGATGGACACGCAGTAATCACAACCAACACCAATCTGGCGGCATCCCAGGATGGCGATATGGTTGTCAGGCAATACGAGTCATTGACGATCAGTAATGGCGCAATCTTGACAACCGCAGAGCGCTGTAAAGGATTGTTGATTTTCGTCAAAGGGGATTGCATGGTCAATGATGGAGCGATTGAAATGACCGCTCGAGGGGCATACGTCGATCCTATTGCGGCTGGCGTTAGTCCAACCGGCATCCGAATACCCATGCTCAAAACCGGCTCAGCCGAAACTCTCGGTGGTGCAGACTTTTCTGGCTGTGGAGCGGCAGCGATTGCTGCTATGGCCTACCAGCCAGGGATCAATAGTGACGGAAAAATTTACACCATTGAGCGCACAGGTGCTAATGGCGCTGCTGCGCAAGTGTCAGATAACCAGCCGGGTGTTACCGGTGGCAGTGGAACCGGAAAAACCGGTGGTGGCGGCAGTGGTGGCGTATCCCAATACGGACAAGAGAGCGGCGCAGGAGCAGCCGGAACTTGCTTTAGTGGCGGTTCCGGAGGCGGCGGCGCTGGTCGGATGAACATCAACGCTCACGATGGAGCTACTAATGGCGGCCCAGGCGGTGATGGTGCGGCATCGACTAGCGATGGATGTGGTGCTGGTGGCGCTGGCAATGGCGGCGGTAAAGGACGAGCGACCGCTAGCAATAGTGTTTATCCAAATGCCAATGGCGGTGACGGTACTGGCGGCGTGATCATTTTGATTGTCGGCGGTCTTTTGACTGTTGGCCCAAGCGGTGCGATCCGGGCGAATGGCGTTAGGGGAGGCGACTCTGATTATTCACAGGAATACGGAAAAGACAGCGGTTACACCGGCCTGGGTGGGGGATCGGGCGGTGGCATCTGTCTTCTGCTTCACAGTGGCGAGTATAGCAGCACTGGAACCGTAGAAGCGGCAGGTGGCTCTGGCGGTACTGATGATGGCTTCAATGGTGGTAATGGTGGCTCCGGTTGGGTTTGTGTGGAAAAGGTTGACTAATGGCTACTAATTTCGATGAGTTTTATCCATTTGCAGTAGGCTCAGGTTCAGAGTCATCTGAGGCTCGGTGGTCGGTTATGGCTCGACTTTGGCGCCAAACTGGTGTAATACCAAACGACGAATTGACAGACCTGAGCTTGACCGGCGAATTAGAGGTATTTGCTGATAACTCAGGGATGAACGTCAAGGTGAAGAACGGCGTTTGCGTCATCCTGGGATTTACCGGCAGATTGAACGGCCAAAAAACGATCCCATTAGCAGGAGCTGATGGCTCGAACCCCCGTATTGATCTTGTTGTGGCTCGGTTAAACCGAGACTTGACGCTGGTTGATCCCGGCGTAATTGAATTGGACGTAAAAACCGGCACACCGGCATCCAGCCCGGTAGCTCCTACTCCGACTGAAACCAGCGACACCTGGGAGATCCCACTTGGAAGTGTATTAGTGGGCGCTGGTGTATCTTCGATTGCGGTTGACAAAGTGACCGATGAGCGTGAGATGTCACCGGCAACTATTCAAGGCCCGCAGGGGCCACAAGGTGTCCCTGGTGATGACGGTATTGATGGACAGGATGGTGCTACCGGCCCGACCGGAGCGACCGGCGTACAAGGTATCCAGGGCGTACCCGGAACCGATGGCGCTGACGGTGCGACTGGCTCGACCGGCCCGACCGGGCCTCAAGGCCCGGCTGGTGCAAACGGTGCTAATGGGTATACGCCCGTAAAAGGGGTCGATTATTTTGATGGCGCTGACGGTGCGACCGGCCCCCAAGGCCCGCAGGGCATTCAGGGCGAAACCGGAGCGACCGGAGCGCAAGGGCCGCAAGGTGTAAAGGGCGACACGGGGAACACAGGTGCAACCGGGCCACAGGGTAATACCGGGCCTCAGGGTAATACCGGCCCACAGGGGTCGACCGGCTCGACCGGCGCAACTGGCCCGCAAGGCCCACAAGGCCCGGCTGGCGCTGATGGCGCTGATGGCGAAGACGGTGGCGCTATGCCCACTACTGAGAAATCAACCAACACCACTATGGTCGCAGGTAATGCCTACATTTCTACTCACGCATCAAACAGGGTTATTTTCACGCTCCCGTTATCTCCTTCTATCGGTGATCCTTGCAGAGTTATGGGGAGGGGCGCAGGAGGTTGGGCTGTTCACAGTCATGCGAGTGCGTCCAGCGTAAAAATCTTATGGGCAGATAAATTCAGTCAAGAGAGCGATAGTGAAAGCGTTCAATTGGCTTTTTCGGATTACGACACAAGTATGATCGAGATTACTTGTGTCGATGGGGGATCAACTCAGGTTTGGGTCGTCAATGAAATTGAAGGTGCCCGACTGGATATTGGTGGCAATTACACCGGCACAGGTGCAGATGGCGATGTGACCATCACTGTGAACACCGATCTGACATCAATTGAAGATGGCGACATGATCGTCAAGAACTACAAGAACCTGACGATCAATTCTGGAGCAACACTAACAGTTTCAGAGCGGTGCAAAGGGTTGTTGATTTACGTCCAAGAGGACTGCGTAGTCAACGGCCAATTGGCGATGACTGCTCGGGGCGCATACGTTGATCCAGTTGGCGCAGGTGTGAGTGCTACCGGTATCCGATTGCCGGTATTGAAAACCGGCCACACAGAAACCCTATCTGGAGCAGATTTCGCTGGTTGTGGAACTGCCGCTATCAATGCGATGGCTAATCAGCCGGGGATTGCTAGTAACGGGAAAATTTATACAATTTTCCGCACAGGCGCAAGCGGAGCACAAGCGCCAGGATCAACTAATTCAAATGGTGCTACTGGTGGTAGTGGAACCGGCAAAACTGGCGGCGGCGGGAGTGGGGGCAGAAGTACGTACGGGGATAATTCTGGCGCTGGTGCTGCCGGGACTTGCTTCTCTGGCGGCTCAGGCGGTGGTGGTACTGGTCGGATGAATAACGAAGCTCAGGACGGGGCAGCTAATGGTGGCCCAGGCGGTGACGGCGCGGCGGGAAATTACGATGGTTGTGGTTCTGGCGGCGCTGGCAACGATGGCGGTCGGGGCCAAGGATACACTAGCTGGTACGCACCTGCTCATGGTAATGATGGCACAGGCGGTGTAATCATCCTGATCGTCGGCGGCAATCTAACTGTTGGCGCAAG
>CAZLNX010000304.1:0-7519 GCA_964560795.1 uncultured Anaerolineales bacterium
GCTCCTTCGACTACAGTCCAAAGAGCATCGGACTTCCGCTCAGGAAGCTTAGAAATCCTCACCCACCTCCTCCAAGCCGCGCCCCAACTCAAAATCCTGATCACATCGCGGGTCAGGCTCAACATTCAGGGTGAACACATTCTCCCCCTGAGTGGGATCGCCTATCCCCCCAATAATCATGAAAGCGGCGCGGCGACATCCGCCTTCCCCGCGGTGGAACTCTTCATCCAGCGCGCCCGGCAAATTGATCCCTACTTCGAGCCAGACCCGACCACCCAGGAGCAGATTGCCAGCATTTGCCAACAGGTGGCCGGTCTGCCTTTGGGTATCTTGCTGGCTGCCGGTTGGAGCGGCCTGCTCTCGCCTGCAGAAATTGCCGAACGGTTGGCCGCAGACCAGGGTGGGGCGGATAACGGGAGTGATTTTCTGGCAGCTGACAGCGGCGACCTGCCTGACAGGCACCGCAGCTTGCGGGCGGTTTTCGCCTACTCGTGGAATTTGCTCACCCCCCAGGAACAAGCAGCCCTGGCAGCCTTATCCATTTTCCCTGGGGGGTTCACACTGGAGGCCGCCCAGGAGATCGGCGCTGCCGGGTTGAACGAATTACGCTCGTTGGTTGATCATTCCCTGGTACAGCGCGAGACTTCCGGCCGCTACCGGCTCCACGAAGTTCCCCGTCAGTTTGCAAAACAAAAAATTACCGACCGGGCTGGGCTGCAAAGCAGCTACTGTACCTATTACGCGGCGCACCTGGCGGCCTGGGGCGTGGAAATCCAAGGAGCGAGCCAACTCGAGGCCATCGCTGCGCTGGACATGGAAATAGACAACGCCCGCCAAGCCTGGCGCTGGGCAATAGAGCAGGGCAATCTGGTAGTTATTGATCAGTGTATGGATGGTCTATGCCTGTATTACGATTTTCGCTCCCGCTATCTCGAAGGCTACACTGCCTGTGAAGAACTCATTCGACACCTGGATAACGCCGAGACCATGCCAAATGGCTGGCACCAGGCTGAAACCCAGCGCGTTCACGCAAAAATCCTGATCTGGCAAAGTTTCTTTGCGCCCACAAAAGATGCTGAATCTATCCTGCGCAGCGCATGGGCTTCCCTCGATCATCCCATCACCAAAGAAATTGATACCCGTGCAGAACGCGCATTTTGTCTTCTCCGCCTGGCGAAAAATCCATCCCGAACGTACGATCAAGCCGCAGCCCAAGAGATGTTTGCCCAAAGTATCAAACTCTATGTCGAGTTCGGTGATCGCTGGGGTTTAGCCAACGTGCTGACAAGTCAGGGAGAACTGCTTTGGGAATTATCAGCCTATGAAGAAGCGTCAATTAACCTCCAAAAGGGCCTGGATATCTACCGCGCCCTGGGTGATCTAAGGGGAATGTCTACGGCCATGGTATGGCTAGGTACCCTGGCTTCATTTCAAGGGCAACCGGAAGGGGAAGAACTCATCAGGGAGAGCTTGGCTCTTTCCGCCGATGTAGGTAACCAGGTCAGTATGACGGCAGGCTTTTATCAGGCGATAGGCGCCCTGATACTCATGGGACGCTTCGATGAAGCCCATTCCTTGCTGGAGGAAAAGAATGCCCTGGATAAAGGCTTTGGATTTCGACAGGATATGACCCACATAATGCTGGCCGACACCTTGCTTTCCCTGGGAAGATACGAAGAAGCTCGGCCTCATATTCAAACCGGTTTGAAACTGGCGCGCCGCTTTGCGGATAGCTTCGCCTTGGGATTAGCCTTGATTGTCAGTGGGTGGATGGCACTGGTTGATGAAGAATATGAAACCGCCCGAAACTTCCTTCAGGAGAGTGCCGCACACTGCCAGATACACGACCTGAAAGAACTACTCAGTTGGGCCTTGGCTTTCCAAGGGCTTACTGATTGGCAATTGGAACAACCCAAGGAAGCTGCAAAAAACTTCAAGCAGGCGCTGCTGATGGCCATCGAAATTGAGAGTTATGCAGGCGTCGGCCTCGCCCTGATCAGCGGTATCCCCATGATCGCCGCTCGCACCAGCAAAGAATTGGCGCTAACTTGCTATACAGCCTTATCTCTTTATCCGGCAGTATCCAATGCCCAATCATTCACAGACCTGATTGGGGGCCATATTGAGGCCATCAAGGCCGAACTCCCACCCAAAAAGGTGGCTCGTGCCGAAGCTAATGGCAAAAAATGGGATTTGGAAAAAATCATCCGCAAGATTTTGATAAGAGTGTGATAACCTGCGTGTCTTTTGAGTCGTCAAATGGCATTTTTTGATTCTGCTTAACGACAGACCCTAAAGGTCTCCGCTCCTTCGCTGGCCACAGGCCCGTCTGCCCGTAGGGCTACATAGCCTGACGCGCTCGGAGTGCTACGCAAAGACCTTTAGGGTCTGGTTTATTTTCGATGACAATAAGTACGGCCCTTGTCCCTTCGACAGGCTCAGGATGCGGGCCTCTATTTTATAGTAGTAAGCACGGCCCGCACCGCCAGGCGCCAGCCGTATTCCCCGCTGGACTCATCGAAACCCTGACAGGTTATTAACGTGAGCACATCGTACTCCGAGTGGGGCAAGGCGCTCAAGTCATCAGGACGCACTTCGGTCAGGGCGCGCACTTGGTAGACATAGCGCTGCCCCCAGGCATGGATGATGATCTCATCACCGTGCTTGAGCGTGTGCAGATCCACGAAGGGACCGGGTTGATTATTCGCATCCCAGACGTGGGCGGTGAAAGCGGTATTGCCCGCCCAGGTGGGATAAGCCGTCCCTTCGAGGTAGCCAGCCTGATCGCCGAGCCAGGTCACGTCCCAACCGTCGCCGGTTAGGGGCACGCCCACGATGGGCATTTCCAGGTTGAGGGTGGGAATCTCCAGTGCGAATGTTGAGTGCACTTCGCGGTAAGTGCGCCCCACATTCGCACCCGCGATTGCAAGATCAAAATACATCGTCTCAGGGCGCTGATCTTCAAGCGCAGTGACCACCCCCGGAGCGAATCCGGTTGCGGGTAGCTGCAACGCCCCCATAGCAAAGAGCGAGAGCTGGCTGGTATCCCCACACACGGTTCCAGCCGGACCACCGGAAAGTGGCAATGCAGCAAACTGACTCGCCCCATTGTGCTGGTGAAAAATCTGCTTCCCCGTCGTGGCCCCATCCTGAGGCCGCATACATACCTGGATTGGCTCGTTGAGCTGCGTAACGCTCTGACCATTGCAGGCAATATTGATATCGTAGATTTGGTCGCCCAGCTCAAAGTTGCCGCTGGCGCTCTCTGCGACCCCCAATTGACAATCCGTGATCCCGTCCACAGCACCGGAAGGTATGATCACCGTCACCGGGCCAAATTTGTACGTCCCGCCCGCAGCTTTGATGGCGAATGTCTTCTTAGCGCCTTCATCAACTCCTCCCACCTCACCACTGCCTCCTGCGTTTCCACCGACATCACCGCCATCGGCAGCTGCGACAGTAACCGTATCGGCACATTCGTTGTCGGTGTCGTCGCTTTCAAGCACGGCCCCATCCGGGTCTACCTTACACACGCCGCCCACCCGGGGGTTTGCGAGTGTGTCTGTGGATTGGGGTGTGACACTGAAGGCCACCTCGAACTTGCCGGTGTTGGCGCCAATCATTACGTCAGCGCCGTTGGCGGTGCAGGTCAGGGTGCTGCTGGCATCGATGGCGCAGTTGATATTAGCACTGTTGGTAATACCGTTGAAGTTCCCCGCCGCCGGGACCCCATAGACTGGCCCAACGGGCAGATCATCCTTGAAGATGGTTTCGCCAGCCGCGAAAACAGCATCACCCTGATCGGTATTGGAGATGGCGGCAGCCCAGTTGAAGGTTGTGCCCACTATACCCGCCCCGCCGGTATCGTTGCTCTTGGTAACAATCAGATTGGGGGCTACTACAGTGACCGTGTCACTGCAATCGTTGTCGGTGTCGTCGCTTTCAAGCACAGCCCCATCCGGGTCTACCTTACACACGCCGCCCCCGCGAGGGTTTTGCAATGTATCTGTGGATTGGGGTGTGACACTGAAGACCACCTCGAACTTGCCGGTGTTGGCGCCAATCATTACGTCAGCGCCGTTGGCGGTGCAGATGAGTGTGTTGGCTGTGATTGCGCAATCGATGCTTCCCGGATTGGTAATGTTGGTGTCATTACTCACTACTGGCGCGCCGTAGACCGGCCCAAGGGGCAGATCATCCTTGAAGATGGTTTCGCCAGCCGCAAAGACGGCGTCACCCTGATCGGTATTGGAGATGGTGGCAGTCCAGTTGAAAGCCGTGCCCACCATTCCAGCCCCGCCGGTATCGTTGCTCTTGGTAACAATCAGGTTGGGACCTACTACATTGACCGTGTCACTGCAATCGTTGTCGGTGTCGTCGCTTTCAAGCACAGCCCAATCTGGATCCACCTTACACACGCCGCCCACCCGGGGGTTTGCGAGTGTGTCTGTGGATTGGGGTGTGACACTGAAGACCACCTCGAAGGAACTGGTATTGGCCCCAATGTTCACATCCGCGCCAGAGGCGGTGCAGGTCAGGGTACTGCTGGCGTCGATGGCGCAGTTGATATTAGCGCTATTGGTTATACCATTGAAGTTCCCCGCCGCCGGGGCGCCGTAGACAGGCCCAACGGGCAGAGCATCCTTGAAAATGGTTTCGCCAGCCGCGAAGACGGCATCACCCTGATCGGTATTGGAGATGGCGGCAGTCCAGTTGTAGGTTGTGCCCACTCTGCCGACGCCGGCAGTATCATTGGTTTTGGCGACTTTCAGGTTTGGGTGGTCTCCCTGTTAAGTGTTGCCAGTTCTAGGAACGGGCACAGGTACACGTAGGAATAGTTCTTTAACAGTCCAAATATGATCAGTCAAAGTGGAAGCCATCGCTGGTGTGCGTTGTTGCCAACGTCTATTAGGCTGGTTGACTTCAAGACGTAATGATTTGTGAGAGCGAACGAGATTGTAATAAGCATCTTCTAAGGTTGCTGCAGCCTTGTGCATAGCAATGGTTTTTGAAAAGGCCAATGTTTTGCGTGTCAAACGGCTATTGAAATGGCGGCTGGTGAGGTTTGAGCGTTCGATGTAACTGGTGCTTTTCCCTAGCAATTTGAGAACTTCTTCTTCATCACCATAGATGACCCGCAATTCAGTACCGATCACTCGTCCGTTTTCTCGCTGCTTGACCATCTGCAAATATTGCCAGTCATCAGCAGGTTGTTTGCAAGTAGGTGGGCGACCTACACCAGAGTACGCCGGTATTTGGCCATAAACTTCAACCATTGCTTCTCGGATGCCACCCCAGCCATCGGAAATGGTTGGCGGCGGTTTATCGAGGTGACCGCGTTGCTTGAGTGTCTCGAAAACGATCTGTGAAGCTTCAGTCTCTGTTTTGGCGATACCTCGTGCTACTCGCAAACGAGTATCACTATCAATCATGGTTGAGCGCCAAAACTGCCCGCTTTCTTCCGTCTCCGGGTAATCGTTTTTTCGCCCTTGTTGCCAACAAAGGACCACATTGCATCCAACTGACCACGCTCAAGTTGGTAATTGGCAAGCAATAATGCTTCAATCATCTCAACATGCTGGGCAGCTTCTTCTAACCAGTCAATGATCGTATCTTCTTTGTGTCCTTTGACACGGGCTAGCGTACTGATACGCACACCTTCAGCCAGAAAGGCTAGCACTTCCAATATCTCCGCCTGCGGTGTCCGACGACGATAGAATATCGTACCTTTGGTTTCAGTAAAGGTTTGCTCACATATTAGACACTGATAGCGTTGTGTGCCATTACTTGTGAAACCATGCTTTTTAATATTCCGCTTCGACTGTTTTTCTTGAAGTTTGCCATATTCTTGGCATCCTCCATTTGGACAAAAGTCACCAACGTTTGCTAGTTGGTTCATGTTCTCTCCGGGTGTTTGTTTTTCTCAGTTTACACTACTTATCAGCAACACCCAAGAGGGAGACCACCGAGAAGTCAAGTTCAAAATTAATGGTATGACCATGAAGAACAAGAACATTCTCCTTTTTAGTTTGATCACCATACTCTTGAGTCTAGCAGCTTGCCAGGCTGTAAAGCGGTCCTATCAATGCACAGATGCCATCGGATGTGTTGATGTCCCTCCGGGTGACGCGATCAAAGTTGGCACTTTGATAAGAGAACTAAGGACAAATGACTGAGGTGAAATTATGAAAGCCATCACCAAACTAATGTGTAAGAAGAATCGTCAGCATGATTCAATCACCCACCAAATAAAAATCAGTTTTGTCCTAATCCTGGTTGGAATATTCCTAGCAAGTTGTTCCTCTCCAGAAACTAAGCAACCTTTTCGTATTGGGATTCTAATTTCTGGTGATAATCGTTTAGCCCCAGTTAATGGTTTCAAAGATGGTCTTAAGGAACTAGGGTATATCGAAGGAGAAAATGTCTTTTACGAATTGTTTAGCGCCGATGGGGATCGGGAAAAACTACCAGCCTTGGCCGCAGAAATCGTTGGTGCTCAACCGGATCTTGTTGTTGCCGGAGGCGGTATCGAAGCAGACGCGCTCAAAGAGGCTACCGCAGGGACAGATATCCCCGGGATATTTCTTTCGGTCTCGTCTTCCGTGGATAGGGGTTTGGTAGAAAGCCTGAGAAGCTCTAGTAACAATTTCACGGGTATTGAAACCAATGATACTCAGCTAACGGCCAAACGGATGGAATTGATCACACAATTGTTACCTGGTGCAAAGCACATCCTGGTATTCAATGTCCCTAGCATTTCTCCCGCGGTTGAATCTGCTGAAGTGGCTCGGCAAACTGCTCCTGGGTTAGGGCTTCAATTAACTGTTATCGATGTAGAAACACAGGATGACGTTCGCAGCGCGCTAGCCCAACTTACAGATGCTGGAATCGATGCGTATCTAAAAACCCCAGTTTCTCCTCTAGACAATATGTTTTCTGATGTCTTATTACCGACTTTCACTGAGATGCAAATACCCATAATGGGTGTAGGCGTACAGGATCTAGAAAAAGGCGCTTTTGCCAGTTATGCTGGTCCAAGATACGCCAATGGATACCAGGCTGCTCGTTTGGCCGACAAAATATTTGACGGGACAAATCCTGCAGATATTCCGGTTGAAACCCCCAAGAGCTTCGAGTTTTTGATAAGCCATACGATGGTAGATCATTTGGATCTGGATATTCCCGACTCAATCTGGAGTTTGGCGGACGATGTGATGGTAGTCGATATCGATTGGTAAGGACATTTTTGCTAACTGCTGAAATATGCAAAGCCAAGTGGACCCATGAATAGATGGTGGAACAATCTTAGCTTCAAAATCCCTTTATTTGGGATGCTCGCAAGCCTCATTCCCTTGCTCATATTTGGGTTTGTGGTGAGTAATGTAATTGAAAAATCTCTTTTGCAGGCTGCGATAAGCGCCAATGGGAATCTGGCCGATTTGATTGTGGATAATGCAGAAGAACTGCTCTGTTGCAAAGATAGCACCTTACCAAGACACAATTAGAGATGGATATCGTA
>CAZLNX010000305.1:0-7483 GCA_964560795.1 uncultured Anaerolineales bacterium
CTGCCCCTATTCCGGGAATTGCTGACGACAGTTGATATTCCCGTCCGCCTCAGCCATTGCTGTTTCGGGAGTCAGCGTTGGCGTAATGGTTGGAGTCTCCGTCGGCAAAGGTGTATTTGTAATAGTAGGTGTGTCCGACGGCGTAAGAGTATAAGTCGATGTGGGAGTAGCTGTTTGTGTCGCGGTAGCAGTTGCGGTTGGGCTTGGTGTAATGCTTGGGGTAACGCTTAATGTGTAGGTTAATGTGGTTGTATTGGTGGCTGTTGCGGGGGAGAGAATGTTACTACCAGGCATATTGCATGCGCCAAGAGCTACCATGATCAGAAAGAAAACGAATCCCCAGATCAATTTCTGGTACTTAAATATTCGGGAAGTCATCTCTTTACCTCCTGGCTAGCATTTTGGAATTACAGGGTTTCATCTTAAAGATACCATAAATGCATTGCAGAATTGCAAAATCTCCCCCCCGGTACTACAATACAGCCTGAAACTCATAATTGAATAAGGAATCTACCATGGCACACGCAACATTCCATTTTCCTGAAGGATTTCTTTGGGGAACCGCGACCGCTTCGCATCAGGTTGAAGGTAACAACACAAATAATAACTGGCACTATTGGGAACAAGAAGGTCATGTCACCCCTGGGCATTCTTGTGGATTGGCGTGCGATTGGTGGGGTGGTCGCTGGAAAGAAGACTTTGATCGTGCATCCGAGGCGGGTCAGAATACCCATAGGCTCTCCATCGAGTGGAGTCGTATTCAACCCGCGCTGGACCGCTGGGACGAGGAGGCGTTAGATCACTACCGCCAAATGCTACGCGGGCTGAAAGAGCGTGGACTAGCCCCCATGGTGACCCTGCACCATTTTAGCGATCCGGTGTGGTTGATGTTCTTGGGCGGCTGGGAATATGAACGGGTAGTCGAACTCTTCGAGGCCTATGTGCGCCGAGTTGTCGAAGCTCTGGGTGATTATGTCGATTGTTGGTGCACTATCAATGAGCCCAACGTATATGCGGTTATGGGATATGTTTTTGGTGATTTCCCGCCCGGCAAGAATAATCTGGGGGCAGCCTTCACTGTGATGACTAACTTAGTACGCGGTCACGCGGCTGCGTATCAGGTGATCAAAGAACTCCAGCCTCAATCACGGGTTGGGATGGCAGTCAACTACAGGGGTATGATGCCCGCCAAAAAACTCTCACCACTGGATAATCTTTTAGCCAATACACTTTCGCGAGTGTATAACGATTTCTTTCCCCGGGCTGCTACGGAAGGTGTTCTACGCTTCTTCACTACCAGCAAGCGCATCCCCGAAGCCAAAGGGACTCAAGACTTTTTAGGGCTAAACTATTACACCCGCGAATACGTTGCTTTCAATCCCTTCGCCCCAAGTAATGTTTTCAGTAAAAATTTCTACGATCCCGAAGCAGAACTCAGCCCAACAGGGTTTATCGCCAACGAACCTTTGGGATTCTATGAAGCTCTAAAGTGGGGTTTGCAATTCAACGCTCCGATTATCGTCACCGAAAACGGCGTCGAGGATCCCGAAGACTCCATGCGCCGGCGATATCTGATCCAACACATACACCAACTTTGGCGCGGCGTCAATTTCAACTGGCCCATTGAAGGGTACTATCATTGGAGCCTGGTGGATAATTTTGAGTGGGAACGCGGCTGGACGCAGCGTTTCGGCCTATGGGAGCTTGACCCTGAAACACAAACTCGCTCTAAACGTCCCAGCGCAGATTTATACGCGGCCATCGCCCAACAGAATTCGCTTTCATCAGAAATGGTCGCAGAATTCGCTCCTGAGTTGATGGAAAGCATGTTCCCTGGATGACATTTAATGGTATAATCCCGGCCGCTGTAGGGGACAAAGCACAACAACATATGGAGAGGTCGCATAGTCCGGTCTAGTGCGCGCGCCTGGAGAGCGCGTATACCGCAAGGTATCGAGGGTTCGAATCCCTCCCTCTCCGCCAGACAAAAAAGTAGAGACGCAGCATCCCTTCGACATTGCTCAGGGCAAGGCTGCGTCTCTATTGATTCATACAATGTTTATTGGTTTGAGATATTTATTTACTGCGTAACTTCTCCCACTGCGCGCCTAATTCCAATAGTTTTTCTTCCCCTAAGATTTCTTCTGCGAGCGGAAAGGTCTCCTTCTCCTCCCGATTGAAGTGCGCTCGGGCAAGTTTGATCACTTGCAGCAGCGTCCGTCTGGCATGACCCAGACGCTTGAGATCATCCAGATGTGCCAACACATCTTGCATCAACTTCTCGATACGTTCATGATCTGCCCGCACTTTTTTCGTAGCCTCATCTGAGCCCATTTTCGCTTCAATAGCATCAAAAAGTAGCTCATCTTCAAATTTTGCGTGTTCAGCCAGAATTGTAGCTAGTTCAGCACCAGGACCTTTTACTTCTGCGAGGGTTTTTGCCTCACTAGGAATAGTTTCTTCAAGTTGATCGAATTTGGCGTATAGCGCTTCATGATCAGCGATAAAAGCATCAGTAATTTTCATCGGTTCCTCCAAACAATAATTGACACCGTATTTTATCACTGCTCAGCATTAGGCCGTGTCGCCATTTGGAAATCATTCCATCGATATGATTGAATGTTTAGTTGGGTTCACACTTTTGCTAAGTCTTGAAATGGCAACACTACCTAGGCCGTGTTGATACTTGGGAATTTCTCCCACAAAATGGACGAGTGTGCGCAGGGTTGATACTCCTGCAAAGTCTTGAAACATCAACACTACTTAACGATACATTTTTATCTTGCCTTGTAGGGAATTCTCGGTCTGTGTCACATTGGCCGTACGATGAATGCGTAAAGCCGGATGAGTTTTTGGCAATGAACTGATGATCGAGCACTTCACTAATTTCCCATAAGCCCCTTTCAAAATATCCACTACACCTTGTGGAGAAGCGTATCCGTCCTCAAATTTAAAACTGGCCTCCGCGATCTCAAAATTACAACCGATTGCAAATGCATGGTTAAAATATTGGCCACCCTTGATGCGTACTTTCCCGCTGTAAAAACTCAACCAGGAATCATTACGGTATGGATTCTGCGCGTAGCAATTCAACAAATCCATTTGGCCATTGAAATGTGAACTCCCAGAAAATCCACAATTCTCGAAAGATATTTTCCCTTTGAATGCATTGCCTTTGGCATCTTGGGCACCAAAGCGAACGTTTTTAAATTTAGCCTCGATATCAACGATGACATCAACCGTTGGAATGTAACCTTCTTGCACAACCACGCGCCCCCCATCAGCTTGAAGCCCGACTACATTATGACCATGAGAGTCTTCGGGTGTGATGCGTTCAGCAGCGATTTTGCCTCCAACCATCTTCAGCATAGTGATTTCTCCCCCCAGGGTCAAATCCTTGATTTGAACATCGGCTCGATCTGAGCATACTACACCAGCAGCGCCGACCACGCTGGTCGAAAATTCACAGTTTTCCATATTTGCTGCCGCACTATCACTAATCTTCAAGAAAGCTTCCGGCGTGCAGGCCTGCTTGCTGAAGCCCTCACTGGAATGGCTCACCACTCCAGATAGCGCCATAGAGGCTTGATCGTCGATCTGGATTAATGTACCCCAACCGGTGAGACTACTATCCTGGATCTCCCCATCAGCATCATCCTGAAACCAAATGATGGGAACATCGCCCAGGCCATAATAAGGCAGCGAGCCCAGGATTTCGTTGGTGACCAGGTCGCTGGAATAATTAACCCTGACTTGGCGAATAATGACTTTGCTTTGCCCCGAGGCAAAAATGCTACTCCCCAGGTTGCTGTAGAAAAAGTTAGGGCCACCAGTACCAACCTCGAGGTGGGTCTGATCTGCCGCTCGGAGTGCTGTACCGCCCCCAAAGAAAAAATTCCCATCTTTCAATTCAAGATGCGCTTCATAATGCACATCGATCGCAGCCGTCATACAATCCAAGAATTCGCATCCCGAAAAAATAACGCGTCCACCCACGATTTGCACGGCCGCTTTGGGGCTGCTGTTGCTGATTGTCAGATGACTGATTTCCAACCGGGAGCATTCGATATACAGGCAGTGATCCTTGGTAGACATCAATACTGCAGGATCACCAGATGGCGGACCAATGATCTCCAATTCAAGGTTGGGATCGGTGATCATGATCGTCTCGTTATAACGGCCAGGTTGCAAATGAATAGGCAATCCATTGGGATTATTGGCGATGGCATCGGCGAGGCGTGTGAAGTGACCGCCCCTTTTCTTATCAACGATGATGCGGTCTTCCGGCAAATCGATAACAGGATCTTCTACCTGCTGGGCTATTTCAGCTTCTAATGGCGATGGGTTGAGCAAGCGATGGATTTCCTGTCGAGCCTGAACAACTTGATCCTCAAGATCAGGATTATCACCAGCAAGTTGGATGAACATCTCATAATGATTGATGATCAACGCCGGGTTTTCATCCTTTTTTTCCAGTAACGTTGCAAATTCAAAATGGGGCTGCGGAACATCCGGGAGTAACGCGATCAGCATACGATAGTGCTTCTCAGCACCATCGTAATCTCCGTTACGCATACACTGCTGAGCGTGTTGGTAGAGTTCAGCGGGATTGCTGGTCATATTATTATTCCTTCGGATGTCATCACAGTTCCTCAAGAATAATTTTACGCTTAGATTTCAAAGATGGCAAATCCACACATTATGGATTTGGTGTAGATCGCTTCCCAATTGGCACAATCATCCCAAAATAAATCATTACAGCGACTACATTGATCAATCCCCCCCACAAACGAGCCCAGCTGAGTCCAGCCAATTCACCTGCGGTGCGCAACAATAAAGAGAGATGCAGCAAAACCAAAGGGATGTAAAAGGAAGATCTATATCGAATATCTAATCCTAGTACAGCCGGAAAGATGATTGGAGCATGACCAAAGACCATGGCGAAAACAAAGCCCAAGAAGATCCCATGGAGCATAGCATCATATATGGGTCCGGCAACCACCCCCCCGTAGATTAGGCTCAACCCGCCCGAACCCAGCAGCCAGACATATCCGCTGAGCAGACATACGGCAATGAAACGCGTCAATCCATCCTGCTTGACCGTTCTGCGCGCAATATCGTAACGCAGCAGCCAGATTGCAAGTCCAATCAGTCCAACTCCAGCAACGCGCACACCCAAATCCCAGGAAATCAACATGACGATCATTCCAGCAAGATAAAGGACTGTAGTCAAAACAAAAGCGATAATGCTGAATTGAGTCCGCGGCATCATGCGGCTTAATTCGAGCCGTTCTCCCGCGATGGTCAGGACAAGAAATCCAGCCCACCACAAGACGAATTGATAGATCGGCCAGCCGAATAGCCATAAGAGATTGCCCACAAGCAATGCCAGCGCGCCCAAGGCCATTACGACAGTGTAACTCGTCAGATGCTGTTTTAGAACCACAGCAAAGATGATCACAAGCCATAGGGAACCCATGGCGAGCAATACCGGCCCGGCTATAGTATTTACTCCAAAAGCCAATAAAATGCCGCCCAGGCCACTCATCAATGGGCCCAGATATGTCCAACGTTTTCCCAGGGCTACGGCGCGCTCGAGGCTGATCAATGTACCGAAGAAACCCGCAACCATCAATGGACCATGGTTGATAGGCAGTGTTGGCTGCAGAGCAGGCCAACCCCAACCTAAGCGGATCAGACCTGCCCAGGCTGCGGCGATCATAGTCAATATCGCCAGCAGCATCAGTGGTAGGTGGTATAGTTTGTTATTGGTTTCCATAATTCGATATCCGATTAGAGCAAAACCAAAAGCATCATTACACGACTCTCTGCCACAACACTGTGGGGAAGGTGCGGCGCCATGTGAACCCATGTTCCGGGACCAGCAGCTTTTTCGTCATCGCCTAAGGTCAAGCGCGCCTCACCCTCCAAGAAGTGCAGAATGGCCGGTTTGGCAGCCGTATGCTCGGAAAGTTCCTGTCCAGGGGCAAAACCAAACAGGATACCTTTGAGTTGATCGTCTTCGTAAAACGTGCGGCTGACGATGCTGTCTTCAGGTATCTCAGGTAACAAGTCGACCAAATTGCCATGATAATCGTATTGTGTTGTCATTACGTTTCCCTTCAACCCCAACCTAGGGTCTGCTTTGCTTTTTTAGACATCATTGACGGGTCCCAAACTGGATCCCAAACTAATTCGACATTTACATTTCGAGCAGCATGAAATTTCGCCCGAACAGTATTTTCAACATTGCGAGTGATAACGGCGTGCAAAGGGCAGGTGGGTGAAGTCATGGTCATTTTGATATCCACAGTATCAGCTTTCACATCTACATCATACACCAACCCTAAATCAACAATATTCACTCCCACTTCTGGATCCATCACAAATCGCAAAGCATCGCGCACGCGCTCTTCATCCATCAAATTGCTCCTGTCCTGCAGTATCCACTTCTATAATTTGATTCAGCTCATCCAATATTTTCTCGATAGGGATGCCATAGATATTCACGGCATCTGCCAGGGTGTCGAATTCGGACATATAACATCCCACACAAATCATGCGATGCCCTAGAAAAACGGGGATCGTTTCTGGCCAGGTATTGATGATATCAGCCACACGTAAATTTGAGGTGATGTTTCTTCTATTCATCGCTGTCTCAATATCGAACTTATGCAATACTATATCGCATCCCCTTGGATACATCTTTGAGCCAGAGCAAATTGGCTATAAATGGCTGAGAATGTAAGGTTTTTGCAATATTTGACTGTTAAAATTATCTATAGAACATTAGGCATCTGTTTTTGGAAATGCAAACTTACCGAGGAAATTTATGAGAAAATACCATCACATTCTCCTCAGCGTCCTCTTCAGCAACATCTCTGGGGCGCTGATTGTATTCTTTTATTTTGCTCACATTGACATCCAAACCTACGTGCAAAATAAGCTCTTTTGGCGCGGTACCCAGGCAGATTGGACCACTTTCACAGTTGTGCTGATCCTAGGCAATGTTGCTACATGGCTAATCGGAATGCGCCGAGCCCGCCCATTATATTCCTGGGAAAAACGTGTTCGCGAAGGCGAAGACCCCAATATCATTCCGAAACAAATCCGCGTTTGGGCGGTCAGTTTTCCACTCTATCTAGCGATTACCAGCCTCTTGATTTTGTCCATAATAGGGATTTTCTTCGGGCAAGGTGGGTTAATGATCGGAACATCCGACATGCAAACTTTTATGCGCACCTTCCTGGGCGTAGGAGCTGTTGGAGGGGTAACAGCCTTCATGTTGACCTTCGTCTCATCGGACACACAATGGCGTTCTCATTTACCAACTTTCTTAGCTGACGTGAAGATAAAATCATTAAGCACGCCTCATATCACCGTAGGATTGCGTTTAATCACTACGCTCATTTCAATGGGCATTGTACCGCTTGGGCTATCCACTTAAGGCGGGACAGCACCGGTAGCCAAAGGGTCGTGAACG
>CAZLNX010000306.1:0-7477 GCA_964560795.1 uncultured Anaerolineales bacterium
GAACGATGCCCAGGGACATATGGAAATCTAGATTGGGCAATGCCTGGGCAACGCGAGCGATATTTTTGACGTCTTGATATTTTGCACGCCTTCGTTCACCAGTATAGGGATCAAGGGTGAAGGGTGTATCGGATCCAGCCCCAAAGGTGATCGAATCTTTGTAGAGTTCCATTTTATGTTTGCGGTCTGGGCCTACTGTAACCACCTTGCTGGATACCGTCGCCAGAGCTTTGTCTACCAACCAGGGCGGAATTTTAACTAACGCGCTATCATCGGTTTTATCTTCGACAATGGCGCCGCCTTCGTAAGCAACTTTTACACCTTCTTCGTCGTAAACACGCACACCAGTTTCGTAAAGAACGGTTAGCGCGGAATAGAAGATTGCTTCGATCTCATCTTCTGTGAGCACTTTGAAGGTAGGCGTTGCATTTACGAGATAATTCGTTTTTCTCACTTGCATGATTTTTACTCCTGTCTTCACTAACATGCTCGAAGGAACGTTTCCAAGTCGAGCACTTAGGATTCATCTCATCAGGGCTATCAGCGTAAAAACATCTCCTGTTTGATCTCGCCACCGGGCGGAATGACCACGAATTCGCCGTCAGCATTATCGAGCGATGCAGCGACTTCGACAAGCCGTCGCACAAAGATATCTGATCCGAGGATCTCTTCGTAGCGCATACCCCATTGCTGACAATATTCAGCAACTTCCTGAGCTTGTGGTCGATACTTCTCTAAATCTTCGGTTGTATGCGCCACAAAAACTAACCTCTCGTAATGCTGATATTGTTGATCCATGATCCAGGTTGCATCATCTTCGCCAAATTTCTCAACGTATTCCTGGTATTCTTGGAGCGGGTTGCTGCCAGATTCTAGCCAGCCCTTGGTCAGATAATAAGAGCCCGGGGTGGCTTCGAATTCCTGGATATACCGCTTGTAGGATCCCAGCAAAATGGCAATGCAGTCATCCGTGCGGGGCACGAGCAAAGTGTGCTTTTCGGCTTTGATTCCTTTCAGACCATTGCCGCACAATCCGTAGCCCAAGATGATCAGACTGGGTTCTTCAACATCGTTGAGGGTGTCTTGAAGAGTCCAGGTAAGTTTCTCGGGAACACGGTGCAATCCGTAATCCAGGAAAGTAAAGTGCTCGGTAAGCTCATCTGGAACTAGTTTTTCCAACAAATTTTGAAAAACCTGGCAAGCGATGACAACAATGGGTAATTTATCCGGTGACGTCACAATAATTCGCCTCTAACCCTTAGGCAACACCAACGAGTTGCTTGGCTAAAGCAGAACCTAACGGCGCGTTGGAGCCATAACCATCAGAGCCGATGCGGTCAGCGAATTCCTTGTCGACTGGAGCCCCACCGACCATGATCTTGATCTGTTCGCGCAGGCCAGCCTCTTCGATAGCTTTGATGGTATGCCCCATTGAGCGCATGGTTGTGGTCAGCATGGCGGACATGCCTACAATTTTGGGTTGGTGCTCTTTGATGGCATCGATGAATTTCTCGGGCTCAGCGTTGAACCCGATGTCAATGATCTCGAAACCCGCACCTTCGCACATCATGCTAACTAGATTCTTGCCGATATCGTGAAGATCGCCTTTAACGGTACCCATGACAATTTTGCCTAGCAACTCGGCACCGCTTTCAATTAATAATGGGCGCAAGATTGTCATTGCGGCTGCCATAGAGTCAGCGGACATCAACACTTCGGGGACGAACATATCACCTCGTTTAAAACGCGCCCCCACTTCGTCCATCCCTACAATCAGTCCGTTGTCGAGGATCTCTTTGGGAGTCAGCCCTTTCTTCAATCCTCTCTCAACTAGCTTGTGGGTTTTCTCGCTGTCGCCTTCTAAGATGGCGGTAGATAATCTTTCGTATAGTTCGCTCATCTGTTTTCTCTCCTTAGCTGTTCTTGACGCGTTCTTCTGCTGCAGCCAAAACCTTCTCGATCACCTTTTCGGTTTCGGGCTTGATAGGGGATGGTTGGTGGGTGGCCAGAATTTCGTGGACGCGTGCGACGGTGCGATCCATGAGCGTTTTCTTGCCCATCTCTTCCCATTCTTCGTAGTTGCGGCGATCACACAGGTTGGGATACCAGAATTCGTTCTTGTAGTAGCGACGGGTATGCGGTTCGCGCAAATAGTGGCCGTTGGGTCCGACGTTGTGGATCACATCCACTGCCAGGGTGTCTTCGTTGACTTCTATACCGCGCGTGATCCTTCGGGAGTAGCCGATTGCCTCATCCATGGCACACAACTGGAAGACCGATCCGGTCATCCCGCTTTCGGTGTAACCGACATCATGGCATAAATCCCCGCCGGTTAGCGCCGAGAAGTAGACTGTCAGCGAGCCTTCGATAATGGCTTGCTCATCGAAGGTTTTGGAGTCGGTGCAGCCACCTGTCTGCCAAATTGGTAATCCAGCAAAGTGAGCTAACTCGGTCAGCCCAGCCATGTTGAGTGCCATCTCAGGCGCACCGTAGGAGAGGATCATGGCGCTCATATCCATCACCGAGAAAACGCCACCCATGAAATATGGCAAACCGGGCTGCAATGTCTGGGCAATGACCAGCCCCATCCAGGATTCGGCTGCGCCCTGGATAATGACACCGGCAGATGACACCGGGGCTGTGCCTCCAGAAATTGGACAGGGGGTGAAGATCAACGGAACGCGATGTTCGGCAGCAAAAATGAGTTTATCCAATGCTTCTTGGGTGCTGACTAGCGGAGAGAGTGGCTCGCAGTAATGCACGTAGTTTGGACGGCGCTCAAAGGCTTCTTGCCCTCCAGCTTCTGCCACGGCGATCTCGTGAATGCCTGCTGAGTCAAATTTATCATACGACCAGGCTACGATGGGTTTGCTGGTGTTGGGGAACATGCCCGCAAACTCATATAACGCGCCCAGATCATGATGGACATCGTTGACAGTGCCCAGTGACTCGCAGAAATCGATATTGGGTAAGGCATCGACGGTCTTGGCAACCTGGGGGACATCTGCCTTTGTGTAGGGTCGCCGCTCCAAGGTTTCTATGTCGATGAAATTGGGGCATGTCGGACCTGGCCCGAAGTGGCCGCGGCCGGGCCCGATGTGGATATTGTTCTCGGGGTTTCCATCGCGAGCAAAAATCGTGAAGCTGCGCGGTGCCAGGTCAAGTGCGCGCCTGACGATGTAAGACGGAATCCGCACTCGGATGCCATCTACCCATGCGCCGGCTTCTTTCAATATTTCGCGTGCTTGCTCGTGGTGCACATCAAGGCCAGTGTATTCAAGCACATGCAGCACACCATCGTACAGCTCTTGGAGTTGATCGTCCGAGAGCATTCGAAATTGCACGCCGGAGTTTGTTTGGTAGTTACCTCTCATACCTGCTTAGCTCCTTTCAAATTAGTTATAGTAAGGAGTAGATGAAGTAGGGAGTAGTGGGTAGGGTTACTTGCGACGTTCGGTGCTATTGAAACAGCAGCACAAAGCATTTGTGCTACTAAACCAAACCGTTCATCGCTTGGGAAGTCCTTCTTCATTGCATAAACCATCAACACAAATTTATGAGCCTATTCCCAGGCTTCAAGTTGCTGGAAATGCAATATCTCCCTACTCTCTTACTTCATACTCCAATACTCCCTAACCCATAAATTTCTTTGCCAAGTCGGCTGCAGAAGCGGCGTTTGATGCATAACCATCCGCACCGATCTGATCTGAAAATGCTTGAGTTACCGGTGCGCCGCCGATCATGATCTTGACCTTATCGCGCACGCCAGCCTCTTCCAGTGCCTTGACCGTATACTCCATGGAACGCATGGTAGTGGTCAGCAGGGCAGACATGCCCAGGATATCGGGCTCATTTTCTTTGACTGCATCAACAAAGGTTTGCGGCTCAATATCTTTGCCAAGATCAATAACATCGAAGCCCCCTCCCTCACACATCATGCCTACCAGGTTCTTGCCGATATCGTGAAGGTCTCCCTTGACGGTACCCAGGAGCACCTTACCGGTCATGGACTCGCCAGTTTCAGCCAGCAAGGGCTTGATCAGGCTCATGGCGGATTGCATCGCTCGGGCAGATCGCAGCACCTCGGGCACAAACATATTGCCCGCTTTGAACTCAACACCAACGTGATCCATGCCGGGCATCAAACCCTTGTCAAGGATATCTTTAGCGTTGAGCTCGTCATCCAGGGCATCTTGGGTGAGCTCTACAATCTCATCCAAGTTGCCTTCGATAACGGCTTTGGATAGTTCTGAAAATAGTTCGCTCATTTTTCGTCCTCCATGTCTAAAGTTTATAAATATCGTTTGATCGTTTGGTGGAATTCTTCAATATGGATTTTTATTCTTTGCCCAGCTGTTTGGGCATCTCCAGCCTCGATTGCTTCGAGAATTTCAATGTGAGCTCCTATATCAATATCCTCGGGTTGAGTGTAATTGATCGCCAGATACCAGATGCGCAATGATAAATTGTAGAAATGCTCTAGCTCTTTTAATAAGAATTTATTATCAGCTGCTTCAATGATCAGTGAGTGAAAATCGTGATCGATGTCGATCAGTGCTTCTTTGTCGTTTGGGTCTACTCGCTGATATTTGTCAGCTAATAGTTTTAGTTTGGCGAGTTGCTCTTCTGTGATACGTCGGGTAGCCAGCCGCGCTGCCAAAGATTCCAATTCGACGCGCACCTCAAAGATTTGAGTCAAATCGGTCACCTTGACATCTGCCACGTACATCCCCCTGCGCGGTGTCACAGTGACCAGATTCTCAGCCTGAAGTTGTTTGATAGCCTCGCGGATCGGGGTTCTGCCCAGGTTGAGCTCTTCCATCAATTGAGCTTCACTGATCACAGAACCAGGGGTCATCTTCGTGGTGACAATTTTTCCCTTAATTTTAGAATAAGCTTTTTCGGCGTCGGTGGGTTTCATAGGGGCAGTTTTTGTGATCTCACTCTTCTGCTTGCTCCTTTTGACGCTTGCGATATGCCTGGATCCAGGCCATGCCATACTCATCGCGCCCCATGGAGAGATCAGCTGCTTTGATTGCAATGCTCACTTCGGGTTCGAGGGGGTTGGTGATTGGGCAAGTCAAACCTGCATGGATAGCCATAGCGACGTATGTGGAATTGATAAATTTGCGATCGGGCATTCCAAACGAGATGTTGCTGGCGCCCATAGTAATGTTGACTCCGAATTCTACAATGATCTTCTCGATGGCTTGCATGGCGATCAATCCGGCGGTGTGATCTGAACCCATAGTCAGTGCTAGGGGGTCGATGACGATATCTTCGACAGGGATGCCTGATTTGCCAGCCCGTTCAATGATGTTGGAAGCCACCTTAAGGCGATCATCTGGTGTTGCGGGAATGCCATCATCATCCATGCACAGGCCGATCACGGCCGCGCCAAATTCTTTGGCCAGGGGCAGTACAGCTTCTAATGAGCGTTCTTCGCCATTGACAGAGTTGATCAGCGCTTTGCCCTCATACATCGATAAAGCTGCTTCGAGCGCTTTGGGATCAGCAGTATCAATACACAGCGGTACATCGACGACTTCCATTACTGTGGTGATGACTTTCGTAAGTAGGGCGGGTTCATCTGCGCCGGGGACACCCGCGTTGACGTCCAGAATCTTAGCCCCCGCTTCGACCTGGTTTACCGCATCCCTACGGACGATATCGAAATCGCCTGCTTGGAGCGCTTTGAGCATCAATTTCCGGCCAGTTGGGTTTATGCGTTCCCCGATGATAACAGTTGGATTCCCCCGGTTGATTTCCACAGTTTGCGTTTTGGAAGAGACTACTGTGGTAAGGTTTTCTGACATGAGTTCACCTCTTTTGATATTTTTAATTGTGAATAAGACTGCATGCTAGTATATCACAAATATATCAGCAAAGATGATTATTTAAGATTGGTTTGTATCTTGAATTTTTCTAGTGAGATGAAGTTCTCTCATCAACGTAGGCGCGCAATTGACGAGCAATTAAATCATCTAAGGGCGGATCCTGATGTTCAGCAAGAAGTTCACCCCAACGCTGACGAGCGCGTGCTGAAACATTTTCCCTCCCGTTTGACATCCAGCCCGCTATATCTGTGCGATCAACAAGATCTGGTTTCCAAAACTCTGAATGGCAGCGCTCCAAAGTGTGGTCTTCTCCTAAGAAGTGACCGTTATGGCCTACATTGACAATAACGTCATAACCAAGCGTTTCGGGATTGACAAGAATTCCCTGTAAATATTTGCGGAGCATTCCGATCATCTCGTCGTCGATGACAAACTTTTCAAAAGAGAAGGCCATATATGAACTGAGAATGCCTGCAGAGTGCAATACAAGGTCGGTGCCGCTGTTAACGGAAGTAAGCAAGCTGAACATAGATTCAAATCCAGCTTGAGCGTCGGTTGTATGGGAGTCTGTCAGTGCGCCACCACCACGGCATGGTAACCCATAGTGCCGAGCCATTTGGGTGTGTGCGCTGATGCAAAGCGATAACTCGGGGCTGCCAATCGATAAAGCACCTGTGCGCATGTCAGTGTTCGTGGATGTTGATCCATAAATGACGGGTAAACCAGGTTGGATTAGCTGTGCCAGGACAATTCCGGCCAATATTTCTGCATTTTGCTGCGCTAACACACCAGCTAATGTGATTGGCCCCGTGGAACCAGCCATAACTAAAGTGGAAATCAAGAGAGGTTGGCCAGCCTTGGCATAAATTATGATTGCTTCAATCATCTCTGGGCTATATTCCAGCGGGCTGAGGGGATTGATGGCTCCCAGAGTGACTGATTGAGTCAAATCTTCTCCAAAGAGAATTTTAGCCATTTCGATTGTGCTGGTAGACCCATCCATCCCATCTGTGCTGCCAACAAACGGTTTGTCTGAGTGAACAATCCCGGCGTGGACCATTGATACATGTGCATCTTTATCAAGTATATCTCCTGGCATTACCATTTGATGACCATTCAAATCTTGGTTAGGTAGTGCTTGAGTCAGGCGTACCGCGTTACGGTAATCTACCATTGTGGCTGAACGCTTGCCTACCTTTGGATCAATCAAAAAGGGTGAGCCTAAGCCCGGGGCAAAGACTGGCATCCCATCACCGATGGTCACATCTCGATCTGGATTTCGGCCATAGATAGTGAATTGGGATGGAACTGTAGAGATGATTTTCATTACCTGATCTTCTGTCAAAAAAACGGTTTGACCGTCAATACAAATCCCATGATTGTTGAAAATCGCCAGCGCTTCATCGTCTGGAAAATGAATCCCTACCTCAGCAAGCAGCTTCATGCTGGTGTCATGTATGGCTTGAATATCAGCAGGTGAGAGAAATTCGCACCAATGATTTAACATAGATCGTTTCATATTGTTATCTCAGATCATTCACTTCGGAAAATGGCAGTGAAAATATATAAAAGCTGGTTGGAGTTTTGGTGGTCTCCCTCTTGGGTGTTGCTGAAATGTAGTATAAACTGAGGAAACAAAC
>CAZLNX010000307.1:0-7476 GCA_964560795.1 uncultured Anaerolineales bacterium
CATTTTCCTTACTCCTCCAATGGATTAGGGTAAATGGATTTTGATTTTTACTGACGGAAGAATATTTTTGGGGGCACTTATCTTGCTGGGCACCACCTCCTTTCAAATAAGTCACTACGTAATATCAGGTGCATTCTACAATGAATGGTGCTGTGGCACCTGGAATCCAATCCCGGCGATTATATCATAATTGAAGTATTGCCCTAGACTGATTAAGCTCTTCGCTACAAATTTCACGACAAGTATCACTCTAAACAACCCTTTCCGTAATTGAAAGTCTCGATATTTGATAAATCAAATACCTGTTGTCGACACATATCGGATCTCATGGCAACAAACTCCAAATGCCAGTATAAAGGTATTGCAGGTAAATCTTCATTATAGATATCCTGCGCTTGTTGATGTGCACTTGCATAATCAACTACATCGGGAAGAGAAGACAATCCGATTCTACAAGCCTGATCAAAATTGGCGTTGCTGTAGCCCGCTAGATTGCCGCCACCCCAACCTTTGGAATACTCAGGATAAGGACCAGGAATCTCCTCACTGAGATATAGATAACATGGCGGGATACGCGATTCTTCCCAGGCAAATTGGGCTGCATCAAAAGTCCGGCCAAACACTGGGCCTTCAGGACCTGGGGCTAGGAACTGATCCCATGGAAGTGTTTGAACATCAACATGGATGCCGCATTGAGCAAGGGATTCCTTCACAATTTCAGCGCCAGCTTTTCTCTCAGGATCATCTGGGATTAGATAGCTAAACTCGAACGGCGTGAAATCAGGGATCCCCGCGACTCCCACAGAAGTTAAGGGAGTGCTTAGATCCTGGTCATAATCAACCCAGCCTACCAAGGCCAGAAGTTCTAATGCGCCTTCAGGGTCGAAATCATATTCCCCTAGGTCTGAGTTGAACAGAGCGTGCTCTGGGAACAAGTACCCTTTGGGAACATCTGACCAACCAAAAAGGATGTCATCAACCAGCTTCTGGCGATCGATACACATTGCGACTGCCTGGCGAACTTCCTTAGTTTCGAAAAGATTCATGCGCTCGTCATTCAACGAATTGATTGCCAGGACAAGCTGTTCAAATGAGGCTCGTTGCTGACCTTCAAGAAGAATTTTGCTTTCTGACTGCGCTTCCTGTAAGCGTTGAACTTGAGATAAATCGAGGCTGGATTGGTCAAGATAATCACACTCGCCGACCAACAATGCATCAACAGCAGTGGCTGCATCAGGCACAAAGCGAAAGACTAGGTGATCGAAATTTGGCAGACCTTCCTCGCTGCGGAAGTAATTTGGATTACGATCAAGCGTTATATGATCGCCTGCGGTCCATTCAGTGATGGTATAGGGCCCCCATCCTAAGGGCATGCGAGCAGAGATCTCAGAGGTGAACAGTTCTTCAATACTCATTGCACCCAAGTGATGTTGTGGCAGTGGGGCGAAGAAAAATGCCGCATACTCTCCCTGATAGCCAGGAACACTAACCCATTCAACGGTGTGTTCATCTACTGCTATATAGGATTTGGTGAAGCGAAAAACCGTTTGAGTATTTCCGTACAACGATTGAGCAATAGAGAAGGAAAATACCGAATCGTTTGCCGTTAATGCTATACCATCAGACCAAAGGATCTCAGGCAGCAACCGAAAGTGTACAACCAATTCATCCATGGTTACCACCTGCCCATTCTCAAAGGTCAGTGCACAATCGCTGCTGGTGCATCCACTTGGCCGATAAGAAATCCCATCCTGAAGGCTGGCCCAGTTCCCCTGGGCGTCCATGATGATTGAGCCGCTTTCCACTTCGATGGGGCGCAGTTCTGCGCCGCCGTTAGACAGGGTAGGTTCGTTCTCAAGAATAACTGGCTGAATCTTTCCATGCACAATATCCTGAGGGCCATCATAAATAGCCTGTAAAACGCCACGTGCTGCAGAAGATGAGTCAGCGTACCGGAACAAAGAAGTTGGTTCCTGACCCATACATACTGTCAGCACCTTGGGAGGCTCTGGGGTCGGTGTGGGGATTACCGTTGGTGTTTGGGTAAAAGTCGGAAGCGCTTCAGCTGTCTGCGCATTGCTCTCTTCAATAGAAATTGTTGGTTGAGTTGCACAAGCTGTTAAGGTTCCGATCAGAATGGTTGCGATGATGAAGGATAATGATTTTGCCATTAAGATTTCAACAAATTAACAACACAAGCTTGGTGACATATAGCATTTCTCAATTCCGCCACCACGCTAGCATCACACAATAAGAACACCTATTTGTAAGGAATAAGCGGTAGATTTAGCAAAGCGCTCAAATGATAGATGGTTTGTATATTCACTGCGAACAGAAAGAGCAATGAAACGCTCAAGAAGCGACTCTTTTGGGTCCATCTCTTCAGCTACTGCTGACAATAGTTGGGCTCGAATATCTGCGGAGGGTGCTTTTGGGTCAAGCCAATTCTTAAATCCACGCCGCAGGCGGATCTCAAAGATTTCTTTATCAGAATACTTATGTAAATTCATATTGCACTTCACCAAGTTTGGTTTCATCTACTGCTTCTAAGTGCATCTTCAAAGTTCGACGTCCGTAATGCAGACGCGATTTTACAGTACCAACCGGGATTTCTAAAATATCTGCTATCTCTTGCAAAGACAAGTCGTTAAAATAATGTAAAACAATCACCACACGATGGCGTAATGTTAAGGATGCCACCGCTTTATAAATACCCTGCCACTCCTCGCTTTTCTCAAGGTGATAGGATGGAGAGTTTTTCTTGCCGCTGGTCAACCACTCCGCCATATCCTCAATGGGTCGCAGCAGCCATCGCTTGCGACGCTTGAGCCAGGTATAAGTAAGGTTCGTCGTCACACGGTACAACCAGGGTTCGATGGGTCGGTTCGGATCGATTCGTATTGCAAACCGGTTCACCCGTAAGAAAACATCTTGCAATAAATCACCAGCCGCAGATTCGTCACCAACGATTGCCAGCGCGGTTCGGTAAACTATATGTTGATAACGATCATATAGCTCACCTAAGGCATCCAGGTTTCCGTCCTGAAGCTGCAAAATCAATTCGCGGTCGCTGAGCACAAGCAAACTTCCTCTTTTATTCAGTATTTACCTTTTATACTCGTTCATTCCACCGAGGTTCAAAATTCGCACAAAATCTAAAACCAAACAAAACTAGGTTGTGTTGACACTTTAGCAAGTTTCCTGAGCACACAGGATAATGCGGTATTTCGAATAACCATCAAAGAATTACCAAACGTCAACACGGCCTAATCTCCGGGTTCAACAAAGCAATTAAATATAGCCATGGATGTAAGAGGGGGTTTTATCAATGAGGCATACTGCATTTATATGCCCTCAATTAAGGTGAAGAGTAATAACACAGCTTTGCAATTATGCAATACAGTAACGTATCTGTCAAACAGAAATCAACGCAGAAAATCAGTTCAGAATATTTGTCATATTCAGCGGATTGATCTCGCAAGCGAAATGTTTCATTTGTCATCTTCATCACCGTATCGCAGACGAATGTAGGACTGATAGCGTTCATCATGTACCTGACCTGATTCAACAGCAGCTTTGACAGCACAGCCCGGTTCGTGCAGATGCATACAGTTGCTGAATTTGCAATCAGCTACCAGGTCGCGCAGTTCTGGGAAATAACCATCGACTTCTTCGGGTTCGATATCCCAAAGGGCCATGGCCTTCAGGCCAGGCGTATCCGCAACGTAGCCTCCTTGATCCAAGGGGAACATCTCGCGCACGACTGTGGTGTGACGTCCCTTGCGTGTGGCTTTGCTGACATCTCGGACAGAGAGTCCTAGTTCGGGTTGAACGGCGTTTAACAAACTAGATTTACCTGCTCCCGAGGGGCCTGCCAGCACCGAAACTTTTCCTACCAGGCGTTTGCGCAATGCCTTTATTCCGCGCCCTGTCGCTGCGGATGTAAATAACATCTGGTAACCAATGTTCTTGTAATGCCCATACCACCGGCGGGCATACACCCAGCCAATTAGATCAACCTTATTGAAAACGATTAGCGAGGGAATTTCGGCCTTCTCGGCGACAATTAGAAAACGATCCAGCATCCGCAAGCGCGGATCTGGATCGGTGCAGGCAAATACAAAAACAGCCTGGTCGGGATTAGCAATTAGGATCTGCTGGTATTCCCCTCTCGGTGTGGGAGCCATTCTCGAGAACATAGAACGCCGCTCTTCGATCTGTTCGATCATCCCGCTTCCATCATCAAGAAGCGAAATAAAAACCCAATCGCCAACGGCAATAATATCCCCGGTACGACGTCCTTGCTTCAACCGTCCCCGTAAACGGCAAACAACTGGACCATCATCGGTCTCAACGGAATAAAATCCGGATTGCGACCGAATTACTAAGCCGCGCTTCTGATCTTCTTTGGTTCCCAGGTAACTCTCCTTATAACCGCTTTACGGTTCTTCCGTGGTTTCTTCCGGTTCAGGGGTAGCTAACACTCCAACAGAAGACTCCCAAGGCAGCAAGTAATTTCTGCGCCCTTCAAAGTACTGCTGTACAATAGCCCGAAAGATTGGTGCAGCGACTTCAGACCCTTCACCTGCATGCTCAGCTATTACCACAATGGCAATATCTGATTTGTCGAGGCGATTCCGCCGAGTAAATCCTGCAAACCAGGCATGCGATTCTGCAAGCCCCGATTCAGCGGTGCCCGTCTTCCCAGACATGGGGGTAATATTTGAACTGTAAGCGCCTAAGACGCTATAGGCAGTTCCACGACGGTTACCGACAACTTGTTTCATTGCCTGTGTGATGGCTTCTAGTGTCTCTGCGCTGATCGGAAGGGTGCCCTTTTCAATCGGTTCAAAAACGAAAATTGGTTCCTCACCTTGAACACCGATACTCTCAACAACCTGCGGTTGATATATCGTACCGCCATTGCCAAGCGCAGCGATGAACTGCGCAACCTGTAAAGGTGTCACCAGCGTATCGCCCTGCCCAATGGCGCCGTTTATGGCGGCAACTTCATCCCCAGGTTCAGGGATATTGCCATCTTCTTCCTCAACACCTTCAATTCCAGTTGGAGTACCCAATCCAAAGCCACGCGCCATCCCTGAGACAGCATCGGTCAGCCCCTGGCGATATAATTCCAACCCGATATGCCAAAAGAAGGGATTGCATGAGCGCATCAACCCTTCGGGCAAGGTCAGCATACCACTAGGCAGGGTTTCACATTCACCCTGGGTTGCCAACTCTTCCTGACAGTGCTCCCAAGTCCAGTCGTACCTCGGTGCGATGCTTGTGATCTCGGTGAAAGAGTACTGACAATCATAGGTAGATTCAGTTGAAAACAGACCACTCTCCATCCCCGCGGCCATGGTGATAATCTTGAAAACAGACCCCAGGGGATACTGCCCTTGCGTAGCGCGGTTTAGAAGCGGCTGTCCGCTAAAAGGCGAATAGATATCTTCCAGTTGATAACTGTAGTTATAGTTGGTCGGCTCGAAGGCATTGGGATCAAACCAGGGAGATGAAGCCAGCGCTAAAACTCTGCCCGTATCGACTTCCATCACAACTACGGCACCGGCGTACTTCATTAACGTAAGCTGGGCTGCTTGCTGCAGATCTGTATCGATGGTTGTCGTGATGGATTGCGCGGGTTCCGCCTCAACCGAGGTCATTTGTGTAACAACCTTATTATCAGGTCCCAGCACATAAAGGGTGCCACCGCGACCACCGGCCAAATACGGTTCGCCCCACTTTTCGATACCCTGACGCCCGACCTTCTCGTCTCGGCTATAGCCATTGCGCAGGAATTCTTCTTCTTCCTCAGCCTGAATGCGCGAAACGTAGCCAATTGTTTGTGAAGCAACACCTAAATCGAAGTAGTAACGCGACTCGAATGGATACATGTATAGAACGCCATCGTCATATCCATTTTCGACATTATAGTAGCGCTCAACTTTTTCGCGCAGCACTTCACCCAGAGGCAAGTACCAATCCACCCCCAAAGGAAAATCTTCATAACTGGCTGCAATAGTATTGGGATGCAATCCTGTAAGCCATTGTAAATCTTCAAGAAAATCAAATTCCTGCTCAGGATCAATACGTCCCGGGACAATGCCCACCGATACAGCCTCAGCATAGGCTACGATAGGATCGCCATCGCGGTCATAGATATTTGCTCGCGAAGGCACATGCCGATCCATCCACAAATTGTTGCCCCCAGCCAACTCCGGCAAGATTAGTTCGTCGGCCCACTGCACCCGCCAGGCATTGTTTTCCAAGCTTAAATTCATGACCGTGTCGCGCTGGATTTGACCAACCAATACGCTATTCATAATAATTCGGAAACTAATTTGAGCGCTCTCAGCATTCCGCACCAGCGATGATAGGATCTCATACTCAAGGTTGGCAAGCGCAACTTCTGCTGCCACCGTGCGATAGCGCGCAGTGAAATCTTCCAGCGATATGGCATCCTGGCTTACGGAAGTCAGCATGGTATACATGCTGGCATAATCATCCACCTTCCAGGCTTCCAAATATGCAGTCACCGACGTTTCCACATCGGGAATGGGGGTTTCTTGCGATTCAGCTTCCGGTTGCACCGTAACAACAGGAGATGGTGTATAGGCGACGACTTCTGGCAGTGTGGCCTCTGATGCTTCCGGAGAAGTTGGACCGCATCCAGCAATGGTCAGAAGTAGTAAAGCAAAAATCCAAAGTCGAACTTTCATAGCTCTTCTCGTAAGATCAAATTATAAACTGGGCATTCGTATCCCAGCGTGGATTGACATGCCTCTGGCACATTCACATCCGGATCGAGGCCAATTTTACTAAGGGTTCGCGTCAGGTGGCATAAGGGTAATCCCACCACGTTAGCATAACATGCTTTCAGCATTTCTACAGGGTGAAATCCGGCATGCTGGATAGCGTATGCCCCGGCTTTGTCTAATGGATCGCCGCTGGTGATATACGTATCCATTTCTTCGTCAGAATATTCTCGCATGGGGACATCGGCGGCACCGAGATCAGTCAACAGCACATCTCGAGACTGTTGATGCCGATGAGGTAGATGAACAGCCACACCAGTATAAACCTGATGGGTGCGTCCCCGCAATTGACGCAACATGCGCGCCGCATCGACAGCATCAATGGGTTTGCCTAAGATCTCATCCCCATCGACCACGGTGGTATCTGCTGAGATGATCACCGCGTTTTCTCCCAAACGTTCACCCACCGCGCGGGCTTTGGATTCTGCCAAACGCAGCACATAATTGGGTGGCGTTTCGCCTGGGAGCACAGTTTCATCCACATCGGCAGGAACCACGCTAAAGTCCCATCCCAAAAGCCCCAATAATGTTTTTCGCCTCGGCGAATTTGATGCCAGAATTATGTCCAATGAAAAACCATTCCTCACGAAAAATCTATTTCATCTGCCTAACCCGGACGAGCCGGAACCAAAAAGGACAAAAGGAAAGAGAGAAAGTC
>CAZLNX010000308.1:0-7474 GCA_964560795.1 uncultured Anaerolineales bacterium
GCCCGCAGGGCTTTTTTTACTGAGCGCAGTCTCAGGAAATCGCTAGATCCTTAGTGCTTCTTGGTGCACTTCGTGGTTTATATTTGGAACTGCCCATCCTTATACAACAACTCCCCATCGACGCGGATCTCGCTGTCTTCCTTGACATCGCAGATGAAATCCCAGTGGATGCTGGATTTATTCACGCTGCCGGTCTCGGGATAGCCAGCGCCGACGGCCATGTGGAAGGTGCCGCCGATCTTCTCGTCGAAGAGGATGCTCTTGGTGAATTGCTGGATGCCGTAATTGGTGCCGATGGCGAATTCGCCCAAGAATTTAGCGCCTTCGTCCGTCTCGAGCTGTGAGAGTAGATATTCTTCGTTCTTCTTGGCGCTGGCCTTGACCACTTTGCCATCCTTGAACTCCAAACGCACGCCCTCGACCTCGCGCCCACTGCGAATGGCCGGGTATGTGAAGTTGACCCAGCCATTGGCGGAGTCTTCTACAGGACCGGTGAAAACCTCACCGCTGGGCATATTCTTCTCGCCATCGGAGTTGATGAAAGTGCGATCCTC
Organism: uncultured Anaerolineales bacterium; assembly: GCA_964560795.1. Classification (GTDB taxonomy): domain Bacteria; phylum Chloroflexota; class Anaerolineae; order Anaerolineales; family UBA11858; genus NIOZ-UU35. The sequence continues at coordinate 555 of CAZLNX010000308.1, forward strand.
AATGGAAAGAGTCAGATCGGCGTTGGGACTTTTAACCGTGACAATCTTCTTACCTAGCAGCCAATCGATGATCTTCTGCTGCTCGTCGTGGATGCGCTGCCATTCGGCGATGGGGTCATCCTTGTCGCAGAAGGTGGCTCCATAGACAAAATCTTCGTAATCGCGCAGGCTCATATCCGCTTCCTGGGCATAAGCAGGGCAAGGGAATTGCGTGCCCACCCAGCGTAACTCTTTGGCAGCAGAGCGCCGCATATACGTTTCAGTTAGATCGCGATGAGCAATGGCGCGGATGCGTTCCTTCTCGGGGTCGATGCCGGTAAGCGAGCGTGTATTAGATGTGGCTCTGATGGCCATGAGTACATCGGCATCATCGTAGAGCATCTTGTTCACCGGGGAAATCCAGTTTAGCTGCTCCTCACTGGCCTCAGACATGAAGGCTTCGTTCAGGTCATCACTGGAAAGTTGAATGCTGGGATTGCCACCCGCCTTGACCACATGGCGAACGACCTCGGAAACCAAGGGTTCGGCGATCACATCACCGCGCACTAATACCCAGTCGCCGGGTTTTATCTTTACGGAATAGTTGACTAACAGATCTGCTAATTTGACTAATCGGGGGTCAGCCATGAAATTCTCCTAATATTTTTTATGTCTTGGATTTCTCTTCCAAGAACCGGTGGATTATACCATCGGCGTGTAGTTTTTGTTACGTTTTTTGCCATCGCCCAGGGTAATTGTAGGAATGGCTATCTTCATCTAATTCTAAAGTTGTCGTCAACCTGCATAGAGTGGCCTCATGATAGAATACTCCCTTAGCAATAATAAGTTCACAATCAGATCATAGTTTATTGGAGGTAGCGAATTGAAATATCGACACTTTGGACGCACAGGATGGATGGTGAGTGAGATAGGATACGGCATGTGGGGCATGGCCGGATGGACGGGCTCCGATGATGCACAGTCTCTTCGTTCTCTTCAACAGGCTGTTGATCTGGGATGTAACTTTTTCGATACTGCTTGGGGTTACGGTGAAGGGCACAGTGAAAATTTGCTCGGGCAACTTGTTCGGGCTAATGCAGATAAGAAACTGTACACAGCAACGAAAATGCCCCCAAAGAATTTCAAATGGCCGAGTCAACGGGAATTCTCTCTGGATGATTGTTTTCCGCCAGATCATATTGAGGAGTACGTCCACCAAAGTTTGAAAAATGCCGGGTTGACCAGTTTCGATCTGATGCAATTCCACACCTGGGAGGACTCCTGGCTTGAGGATGATCGTTGGATCAAAAAGGTCGATGAACTCAAGGGGCAAGGACTGTTTGATGCAATCGGAATCAGCATAAACCGTTGGGAACCCTGGAATGGCGTGCGCGCGGTTCGCAGTGGGGTGATCGATGCGGTACAAGTGATCTACAATATTTTTGATCAAAACCCGGAAGATGAGTTGCTACCAGCTTGTCAGGAGATGGATGTAGCTGTGATCGCCAGAGTTCCCTTTGATGAAGGTACTCTCACTGGCAATCTGACCCTCGAAAGCAAGTGGCCTGAGGGTGATTGGCGCAGCACCTATTTTGTACCAGAGAACCTGAAGTCGAGTGTGGAACATGCTGAGGCATTGAAGCCGCTTGTTCCTGAGGGGATGAGCATGCCTGAGATGGCCCTGCGCTTCATTTTGAATGAATCTAGGGTAAGTACGATTATTCCAGGGATGAGGAAGCTAACCCATGTGGAAAGCAATATGGCTAGTAGTGATCTCGGCCCTCTACCCGAAGAACTTCACACAAGCCTAAAACCTCACCGTTGGGACCGTCAGCCGACGGAATGGTCTCAGTGATTAATGAAAAATGCCGAAAGTAGGAGTTTAGAATGAGCTCTAAAAGTGAACATTTATGCAAAAGGCTGCGTAGTTCAGCTGAGAAAACCCAGGCCTTTTTCCAAGAACTGACACCCGAGCAATGGGATGAACAAATCTACACCGAAGGCGCCTCCTGGACCATTAGCCAAATCATGGCCCATTTTGTCATGGCCGAAGATGGCATGATGCGACTGGTTGCAAGAATCGTCGAGACCGGCGAAGGTGTTCCCGAGGATTTTGACCTGGATTCATATAACGAATACAAGGCCAGCAAGCTTGATCAAACATCCTCAGATGAGCTTATCGAGAAATTCCTAGAAGCCCGCCAAAAAACCATCCAAATGGTTTCTCAATTCAACGATGAAGATTTAGAGAAAATCGGCCGTCATCCCTTTTTGGGGATCGCCCGGGTTGAAGACATCCTCAAGTTGATGTATCGCCACAACCAGATCCATCAACGTGAAATCAGGGAAACGTTGGGACGATAGAACGTATGACCGCTTTCCGAAATCTCCTGCGCATTTCTCGGCCTCTTCTCTTAGTAGACACGGCCTTAATGTATACCCTGGGAGTGGGGATTGCTCGTTACCTGGGTGCGATAATTGATGCCAACTTATTCGCGCTAGGCCTGGCCTGGTTGATCAGCCTTCAGATTGGGGCGCATTACTTATATGCGTATTTTAGACAGACCAACCTGGTGGATTCCCCTTTTGCGCAGCGCGCCTACGACCTCGAAAATGATCAAGGACGTGAGCGCTGGGTAAACCGTGACATGCCTCTGTGGATTGGGATCACAGCTCTGACATTGACAACCTCGTTTACCCTGCTGCTGATCCGCTCTGGGCAAGTTTCAGTGGGGAGTTATATCGTCATGGCCTTGATCGCCCTGGGTGCGATTGCATCGGCGCTGCCTCCGCTACGCCTGGCGGATACGGTGTACCGTGGTCTGATCCCATCGATAATATTGGCTAATTTTGTGCCTGCCCTGGCCTTCATGCTGCAAGAAGCCGAACTCCATCGTTTGGTATCCATGAGCACATTTCCGCTGACGCTGCTGCACTATGCCATGCTGCTGGTTTTCGAATTCCCAGATTACGCCCAAGACATCAAGTATGAACGCCCCAAGCTCTTGCTTGTCATTGGGTGGCAGCGCGGCATGAGACTGATCAACTTGTTGGTCCTTTCAACCTTTCTGCTATTTGGGATTACAATGCTAATTGGTTTGCCCAACAATGTGGCTTGGCCCGTTTTCTTAGCCTTGCCTTTAGGCCTCTTCCTGATCTGGTACCTGACGCGCATCAGCGCCGGAGCTAAGCCACACTGGCGTGCCCTCAACATCACCGCCATACTGACCTACGGCCTCACCGTCTACCTGCTGACATTCTCATTTTGGACACACTAAAGCAATTATGTCTGAAGACTTCGGAAGTCTGGCATAATTTCCTGTGTAGCGTGAATAGCTTGAAAATGATTATAAATCTTCTACGTTAATAAACCTGTGAGACTTCCGAAGTCTGATATCTAATTCTATGAACCCTGGTACAAATTTCTACATCCCATGCCCGAATTCCTGACTTTACTCCCCCCTGCGGACGCACTAAAGAAGCTGCTCGATCACCTTCAGGCCGATCCTGCCCCCGAACAGGTGGAGACAGAACATGCTCTGGGGCGGGTTCTGGTATCCCCGGTGACTGCCCCGCATCCATTGCCTGAATTTCCGCGCACCACCGTAGATGGCTACGCTGTCAAGGCATCTGACACATTCGGGGCCAGCGAAAGCTTGCCGGTCTACCTCGAGTTGGACGGTGAAGTGCCCATGGGTGCAACCCCAGAGATGACTCTTTCAAGGGGGAAATGTGTACTTATTCATACCGGCGGGATGCTGCCCGAGGGTGCCGACGCTGTCGTGATGTTGGAATACACCCAACAAGCTCGACCTGAGGAAATGGAAATTTTGCGCGCCGTAGCCGTGGGGGAGAACGTCATCGAGATTGGCGAAGACGTCAAAGATGGCCAGGAAGTTATCCCGGCTGGGACACGCTTGCGCCCGGCGGAGATTGGCGGCTTAATGGCTTTAGGCTTCACAACTATCTCCGTAGCGCGCAAACCCAAAATTGGCATACTCTCCAGCGGAGACGAAGTTATCCCTCCTCAGCAGCAGCCAACCCCGGGCCAGGTGCGTGATATCAACGCCTACACCTTGAGCACCGCCGTAGAGGAAGCCGGCGGTCAAGCCGTTCACTATGGCATCATCCCCGACACCCATGCAGAGATGTATGCCGCCGCCGAACGCGCCAAAGCCGAATGCGATCTGGTCGTAGTCACCGCCGGTTCATCAGCCAGTACCCGCGACCTGACCTCACAGATCCTCGACGAGTTGGGCCAACCCGGCGTGCTGGTGCACGGCGTCAACACTCGCCCTGGGAAGCCAACCATCCTGGCCGTTTGCGATGGCGTGCCCATGATCGGCTTGCCGGGCAACCCGGTCAGCGCGCTGGTAAACACACAACTATTTGTCGTACCTGTCATCAAAACCCTTCTGGGCGAACGAGTATCTCGACCCCAGCCCAGCGTGCAAGCCAAGCTCACCATCAATCTTCCCTCCCAGGCTGGCCGTGAGGATTGGGTGCCAGTGGCTTTACAAGCTACGCCCGATGGCTACATCGCTGAACCCATTTTCGGCAAGAGCAACCTGATCTTCACCCTTTCCCGCGCCGACGGCTTATTGAAAATCCCTGCCGATGCCACGGGATTGTCAGTTGGGGAAACGGTGGATGTTTATTTGATGTGAAATTCGATCTTACACTACTCCCCAGCGAATACTCCATTTGCCAGCTTCCGCCCGAAGATGCCACCCCTGCGCCTGCCTGGGCGCGGGGTGATGATCTCCTGGCGCTTATTCGCACGCCCGATGAATACACTGTAGTTTGTGAAGATGCGAAAATCCCAGAGGATGTTCGTGTTGAGCCGGGCTGGCGTGCCCTCAAAGTTGCTGGCCCGCTGGAGTTTTCTATGGTCGGTGTGCTGGCTTCGCTGTCCGGCACTCTAGCCCAGGCGGGGGTGAGCATCTTTGCCCTCTCCACGTTCGATACCGATTACCTGCTGGTGAAAAAGAATCAAACTGAAAGGGCTATCCAGGCGCTCAAATCAGCAGGACACATTGTCGATTATCTATGAAGAAAAACACCCTGGTTTTGGGGATACTATTGATATTGATATCAGCCTGCACTTTGCCGGCTCCCTCGTCAAAACAGGAGGAAGCGCTGACTCCCTTTGGGGCAGATCCAGCCCTCAGGGATACAGCAACCCTCACAAATACCGTTCGGCCAACCAGCACTGCGACCGAAACACTTACCCCAACCATCACATCGACCCCCACTTCTTCATCTACGCCGACCCCAGATTACACACCTACAATCACCTTAGTTAATAATCCCCCAGGGGAATTGGTCGCCCCGATACTGCTTTATTACCATGTCGCGGATGTTGATCCCCCCAGCCGCTTCTATGTTTCTCCGGACAATTTTCGGGAGCAGATGGCATATCTCCAGGATCAAGGTTTTACTTCTATCACCATCTCTGAGTTCACCCTGGTACTCATCAACGGAGGTGATTTACCTGCCAAGCCAGTAGTGATCACCTTTGATGATGGGGATGCCAGCATCTATGAGAATGCTTTTCCGATCATGAAGGAAATTGGTTTCGTAGGCGTGGTATATCTGACGGGCAACCGCTTGTATTCAGATGGATTCTTGCAGCCCGAACAGATTACTGAATTGACCGCCGCGGGTTGGCAGGTCGGCAGCCAGGGCATGACCCACCAGGATTTGACAACCCTGCCAGAAGAGAACTTGCGCCACGAATTGCTGCAATCACGCCTTGATTTCGAAGAAATCCTGGAAACCAGAGTGACTACTTTCGCCTATCCTTTCGGCTCGATGGATGGAACCATTGCAAACAAGCTTCAAGAATATGGGTATTACAGCGCCGTTGGCCTGGGGGAATCTTCAAAACACACCTGGGGCTCGATCTATTATCTCAGCCGCATCGAAGTGCAGGGGTCAGATTCATTAAACGATTTCTCCGCTCGTTTGCCGTGATTTTTGTCACTTCTACCGATATGCGCCCCTCGGTATACTGATACACTAGAACTACCCAAATTAATTCGAGGCATTGTAAGGCGCATGGAAACCTTTTTTGAATCCCTTGGCATCCATTATCAACCCAATATTATTGCGACCATTGGGCTTCTAATCGCGGCAACATTTCTTGGTAGCAAGATATTTCAGCGATTAGGACTCCCTCAGGTAGTGGGTTACATCATAATGGGGATGCTATTGGGGAATTCCTTCTTAAATCTTATTCCACTTGAATTAACAAAAGAATTAACATTTATCAGTGAAATCGCCCTGGGGTTGATTGGCTTTGACATGGGGAGCCATCTTAGGATCGATGAATTAAGAAAGAAAGGACGTTCGATTCTCTTATTTCTTTTATTTGAGTCGATTGTGACATTTCTTCTTGTTTCAGGGGGCATCTATCTGATCACAAATTCACTGCACATTGCGTTGATCTTTGGGGCAATTTCAGCCGCTACCGACCCTGCAGCAACGGTGGATGTCCTGGCCGAATATGATGCGAAGGGCCCCCTAACTACAAGCCTGATTGCCGTCGTAGGCCTGGATGATGCATTTTCGTTATTGCTATATTTCTTTGCTGCTTCCTATGCCGAAAGCCTGATGACAGGATCTGGAGCCCCCTCATTAATTCAAATGATTGAACATCCGGTCATTGAGATCGGAGGTTCATTGATCGTTGGCATTGCAGCTGGTTCAATTCTTAATTTGATTTTGAAGCGAATGAAGAGTTTGCATGACTCCATGGCCGTGTCTATCGGATTTGTCCTACTTTGCGTTGGCATCTCTGGAGCCATGGGATTTTCATTAATATTAACAACCATGGTCATGGGCTTTGTTGTAATCAATTTCGATGAGGAACATGGGAGATGTATTCGCTTTACGATTGAGCAAGCTGGACCCGTTATCTATGTTCTTTTCTTTGCTCT
>CAZLNX010000309.1:0-7463 GCA_964560795.1 uncultured Anaerolineales bacterium
AGAAATGCGTCCCCAAGAAATGCTGCCGGAACCCTTCAGAGCGACCTTCGGCGATATCCGCCACGGGGATGCCTGAAGTATTGGTGCTGATGATGCAGTGCTCTGCGCGGATCTCGTCGATGCGCGCCATTAGGTCTTGCTTGATCTTCAGGTTCTCGATGATCGCCTCGATCACCCAATCAGCCTCAGCGATGACATCGAAGTCATCTTCCAGGTTGCCGATGGTAACAAGGTCAGCAAGTTCTTTGGCAAAGAAACTCGCTGGACGCGATTTAACAGCCGACTGCAAGCCGGAACTGACAATGCGGTTGCGTATCTTGGGGTCTTCCAGGGTCAGACCTTTGGCTTTCTCCTCTTCGGTCAGTTCCCAGGGAATGATGTCAAGCAGAGTTGTGCGGACACCAGCATTGGCAAGGTGAGCGGCCAGTGCTGCCCCCATTGTGCCGGCACCGATAACCACTGCATGGTTGACTTTGTAGGTCATAACAACCTCCTAAGATTGGTATTGGATTATTCGCTAACTCACAATACGATTTTGGGTAGATCGGTGGATTGATTATCGGCCAACGCGGCTTGTCGTGAGCTCAGTCGAACGGATGGCCCGCTACTCAATTTTCTGTATTGTGTTTCTATTCACCCTCAGGGGTGACAGTTTGAATCTCGTAATCCGCAGGACCCCAAACTTGGAAGTCGTCAAAATGTACCGTTACGTGTTCGTCGCCGAGTCTTGTTCCCACCAACATGCCTGCAAAGCCGGGACCTAAGGCCTCGACCTCTTCTCTGGCAACTAGTGAGCCATTGACCCATAGTGTAATTGTGTTACCCCGGCATTCCGCTCGCAGCTGATTGTCCTGCCCGACTCGAATAGCAGGATGTGGCGCTACAATCAGGAAATTTTGTTTGAAGTTGAGCGTATGCCCCAAACCGTACTGCCCATCCGAAGTGATGAAGAGGGTGTAATAGCTGGCCGTTCCTTCACGGCAATTGAAACCCGCGTAGCCATCACCGTCGACGAAGCCGATTTCGGCGTCCATGCGCACTTCGGCTAGCTTCAGCCAGGTGCGAGAACTGGTGATCTCAACGTTGGGCATGGTCACTTGCATTTGATAGATACCGTTTCTGATATCCATAGACCAGTTTTCGCCGCTACTTTGCAACCAGGCATCTTCTTCGCCTTCGAACTGTTCGTACAGGAAACGGAAAATATGGGGAGTCGCGGTTGGGATAGGGGTAATAGATGGAGTTAGGGTAGGTGAAGCCGTCCAGGTAGGACGCAATGTGCTTTGTGGCCTGGGAGTCCAGGATGGGCGCAGCGTTTGCGTTGGAATGTGCGTTGACGTTGCAGCTACATGACCTTCAGGCGTAGCTGTCCAACGATTGAAGGTGACCATCGTCTTTGTAGATGTGGGTGTGCTGGATGGCCCAGGCGTGTTTGTGGCTGTGGGACTCGCCAAGAACGGAATAAGTTGCGCATATTCCGCCAGCGTGCTACATCCCGATGTGCTGATGGACAGCACCAGGATGAAGAGTACTGCGAGTCCTACTTTCCACTTTGATTGCGCCATAGCTTTGTCCTGTCATTGCGAGGGCGATAGAGTCACCCTCGCAATGATAAATTGTTCTTTAATACAAGAACATCGGCTTACCTAACATATCCTTCACTTTTGGCTGGTAGTTTCCAGGATCGTAGAGTGCGGTCACGTCAACAGTCTTCTTGGCAGAGATGACCATGGGCAGCGGCACGGTGGTGTAATTGCCCTGCTGCAAAGCGACCATGCGTCCGGTGTGGCCCAGCATCACCTGATCCAGTGCCAGGTTGCCAAAGGAGACGGCGACCATGCGGTCGAGTGAGTCTGGTGACCCGGAGCGCATCAAGTATGCCAATTGCTGGTACACCGTGTGCATACCGGAACGTTTCTTGATCTCCTGTGAGACGATCTGCCCGATTCCGCCAAGCTTTTGATGTCCGTAAGCATCTGCCTCGCCGGATTGCACGATCTCACCACCAACGAGATGAGCACCTTCGGAGATGGTCATGATCGCGTAGTGGGAAGGGTTCTTTGCGCGGTCATTCTTCAAGAAGTCGATCAGCTTGTCGAGATCGAAAGGTACCTCAGAAATGATGGCGCGATCGACATCGGCAAGATAGGCAGCAAAGAGCGATGTCTCGCCAGAGTTGCGGCCAAACAGTTCGACGATACCAATTCGTTCGTGCGATCCACACACTGTGCGTACCGCAGTGATGCTTTCAACAGAACGGGTGACCGCAGTTGAAAACCCAATGCAGTAATCCGTACCAAAGACATCGTTGTCCATTGTCTTGGGAATAGCGACAGTTTGGAAGCCCTCTTGATGCAAGCGGGTAGCATAACTAAGGGTGTCATCGCCACCGATGGGGATCAGGGCGTTGAGTTCGAGGGCCTCCAGCACTTTCACGGCATGCGCAGTGATATCTACAGTGCCATCCCCTTTGTCGACTCGATCTTCCTCAGCGACAAAGTCGGGGATGTCCTTGGGCTTCATATTGGATGGGTTGGTGCGAGACGAGTGCAGCATCGTGCCGCCCGTGCGGTCGATGGTGCGAACTTTTGAAGAAGTTAGATTTACTGTTAGCTCATCTGCATTCTCTAGTGTTTTGGGATCGATCCCTACAACTGACCACCATCCCCGACGTAAACCAACAACCTCGATATCGTGATCTATCGATCGATTAACTACAGCCTTAATGGCGACGTTTAAACCAGGTACATCACCACCCCCCGTCAGTATACCTATGCGGCGCTTCTTTGTCATTGAGCGTGCCTCCATGAAATTGGGTTACATTGTATTGTGTGCAATGTGTTAGTTTTTTCCAACATGACAAATTTTACCGCGTTTGGCATCCAACGTAGGGATGATTTGGGGTCGGCGAGATCCGAATTCTCATCAGTATCTCGCCATGCTACTGCTTTTGACAAAGCAGTAGCACTGCGGATATTGAGCGAGAAGCCGAATCTTATCGGCTTCTCGTATCTCCAGTGTGCTAGCACTGGAGCATTATCTTAACTGACTACCTCGATAACCGAGCATGTTTCGAGCTACCACCAGACGATTGATCTGGCCGGTACCCTCGTATAGGTCGGTGATCTTGGCATCACGGAACCACTTCTCGAGCAGCAGCTCCCGGCTATATCCTAGCGGACCTAACAGCTCCACGGCCTTCTGGGTGATCTTGACGACGATATCGCCGGCATACACCTTGGACATGGAAGCCTCTTTGGGATTGTGGATTTTGTTATCGGCCATCCACAGCGCTTTGATGGTCAGCAACCAGGCCGCGCGAACCTGAACTTCCATATCGATGACATCGCGCTCAATGCTGGTCATTTTCTGCCTGGGCAAGCCATAGCGAATCTCGATACCTTGTTCGGCGAGAACTTCTTTGACAAGTTCTACCGTTGCACGAGCGATGCCAACTGCTTGCGCGGCGATGATAGGGCGTGTAGCATCGAAAGTGGCCATAGCGCCCTTGAAGCCTTTGGTAGTTTTCTCCACTGTTGGGCTGCCGAGGATATTCTCGAACGGGATCCGACAATCCTGGAAATGGATCGAAACGGTGTCACTGACGCGGATGCCCAGTTTGTGTTCCTGCTTGGTGACCTTGCAGCCTGGTGTGCCAGCCTCGACGACAAAGGAGCGCATTCCGGCACGCCCGGCTTCGGGATCGATGCTGGCCCAGACCACGCAGAAGCCATTGGATTCTTCCAGGGCTTTCTGTCCCGCGGTCACGAAGATCTTCTCGCCGTTGAGTATCCATTCGTTGCTATCTTCATCGAGCACGGCCGTGGCTCGGATGGCAGATGTGTCTGAGCCTGCCTGCGGCTCGGTCATCGCCATGGCGTCAAAGACGGGCTTTTCGCCCATGAAGCGGCTCAGGAAGCGCTTCTTCTGTTCGGGGGTACCAGCAGCAGCTACGGCTGCAGATCCCAGCATCCCGCCCGGGATGCAGAGATACATGCCTGCATCGCCCCAGGATAACATTTCAACCATAGCGCCAATGCGTTGGTATCCAATGGGGGGGTGCTTTTTCTTCTCCGCGCCTGCGTCTGGTTTTTCGTCTTTCTTTTCCTCAGGCGCCATGTTTGTGCCGCCCATGGAACTGATGGCCGTGTGCATGAAGTTGATAAAATCCCATGGGATGGCATGCTCGTTCTCGTCCATTTCCCGCGAAACGGGGCGCATCATATTGACGGCCACTGTCTCGACAACGGTTTGAATTTGCTGGATGGGTTTAGGGGTTGTGAATTCAATCATGTTTTTTTCTCCTACACCATTGCCAATCCGCAGAACGTTGCAAAGCCGCGGCCGTTGCGCATCCACATCTCGACGGGGTGTTCACGGATGTAGCCGTGACCACCCAAGATTTGCACTGCACGGTCTGTGACCATCATGGCCACATCGACAGCTCCGGATAGCGCCAGGTAGGCTTGCTTGAAGGATTCTTCCATGCCCCGGTCGATCATCCAGGCAGCTTCCCAAACCAGCAGGCGGATAGCTTCGATCTCGGTGCCCATCTCGGCAATGAAGAAGGCAATAGCCTGTTTCTGTGCTACCTTGACCCCGAAAACTTCGCGATCTTTGGCGTATTCTATGGAGTAATCCAGGGCTGCCTTGGACACCCCGATAGCCATCGCTGCCAATGCCACGTTGGACGCCGCCATGATGGGTGCAAAGTCGTGTCCCTCGTCGCCGCCGAGGCGGTTAGCTTTGGGCACGCGTACACCCTCGAGCTTGAGCGGATAGAAAGGAAGGGCGTTGAGTCCTAGGAGTTTTTGCCTCTCGCCGACCTCTAATCCATCTGCGTCGCCAGGGACAATGAAGCCTTGTGTAACGCCATCCAGCGCGGCGTAAACCATGTAAGCTTCCGCACCTTCTGCAAATGGTACATAGCTCTTCTCGCCAGTGATTACATACGAGTCGTCATCGAGTTCGGCCACTGTCTTGAGATCGTTGGAATCAAAGTCCAGGCGGTGTTCCATGAGGGCAGCAGTAAAGGGTTTCCATTCCATCTCAATAACCGGTGGGATGAACTCATTTTTCTGTTCCTCGGTGCCGGCCAGCAAGATCGGCGTGGTGAAGAGGCCGGGGGTCATCACGGCCAGTGCGCCGGAAAGATCGCCATAGGCCATTTCTTCGACAGCTAAAACGCCCGATACCGCGGATCGCTCGCCAAAGCCGGTGTACTCTTCGGGGATGGATGCTTGCAGGTAGCCCAACTCCCATCCTTTTTCAATTAATTCGGGGGGTAGGGTGCCTTCTTCGTCGGCATCACGAGCAGCGGCTCGCAGGTCGTCCAGGGCATAGCGCTTGATGGCATCGACCAGCATTTGCTGCTCTTCAGAAGGCTTGAAAGAATACATAGGGTCCTCCTTTTCTAACGGTTAAGTGTGAATAGTGATTTGTCAATTGTTAATGGTTTTATAGCGGATAGGGGCTGTGCCGTTACCGCTTTCTACTTCTGTGAGGTTGGCGATTTCTAGCTGGCCGCGTTCATACAAGTATTCGATATGTGCGCCAGCTTCCTCCAGGGCTAGCAGGATGTTGTAGCCGTGGGTTTCACCAAAGTAATTCTTGGAAATTTCGGCCACGGTGTGAGCTTCTTTTAGGATCTCAAGAAATTCTGCTAGCCGTTCTTCATGGATATCTTGGATTTCGTTGATGCGCTTCTTCAGGTTTGTGACAGGTGGGTTATGACCTCCTAACGAAAGACGGATGCCCTCGGACCACCTCAGGGTTGCTTCGAGGGATTGAAGATAATGATTCAGCCCGGTGAACAGTGACAGCCTTTCGGGCGCCTGGTGAGGGCTGATCCTGGAGAGGATGTGATCGCCGCTGAAAAGAACGTCATGCAGGCGGATGACCACCTGACCAGCACAGTGTCCTGGAACATGCAACATCTCAAAAGGTCCCATGCGCATATCGACGGCTTCATAGGTGAAATCTACTGTTTGGGGTTGATAATTTAGCTTTGTGAGTTTGTAGATATTGACTAGCTCTTGGGATGTTTCGTCGTTGAGCCCGGCCTCAGCCAGGTAGCGCTCCAAGCGTGTGGCTGTGATGGCGAGGCGTTCCTCAGTGTGCGTCAGGTTGTGCTGGTCGAGTTCGTGCACGCCAATCAGTGCATTGGTTCTTTCATGCAGGAAGGGCAGCCCCCCGTAATGATCAATATGTCCGTGGGTGATCAGAATGTGGGTCAAGTCGGCGAAGTCGATAGGATCTCCCAGCAAATCTCCTGCAGTTTGCATACCATTTTCGAGATGCTGGTTGTTTTTGTGGAAACCTGAACCGGTGTCGATCAAAACGCGGTAATCATCAACCAGCACCAGGTAGGCGTAGACCCAGAAATCGGGAAAGGCGTTGAGGGGCAACTGCGCGATACGCGCGCCGTCACGGCTCTCGAAGATCTGCACAGCGTGATTCTGTGGTTTTTGACGCACGTCAACTACGGCACTGTAATCCATAATTATTGTCGAATGAGCAATCCGTTTAGCAGCAAATCAGCGTATTGGTCGGCGATCTCGGTGGGGGAGAGGGAACCCTGGGGGCTGTACCACATAATTGTCCAGTTGAGCAGCCCTAACAACGATCGAGCCGCCAGCGCGGGATCAGGGGATTCATAAAGGCCATCAGCAATGCCTTCCTTGATCAGATCCCGCCAAATGGCTTCAAAACGGTCTCGGCGCTTAATGTGGCTGGCGTATTGCTCAGATTCTAAAGAGCGGTATTCGAGCAGCAGCACCGATGAGAGCTCGCCATGAATGGCCAGCGTGTCCACATAGATGCGCATAGCCATTCGGAGCTTCTCTGGTGCGGGTGCATTACCTGCGATAGCCTCGCTGACCTGTTGGATGACTAAATCCAGGGCACGGTCGAGAAGATTTAACAGAATTTCTTGTTTGTTTGCAATGTGGTGGTAAAGGCTGGCTTTTTTCAACTCGACGACATCTGCGATATCCTGCATCGAGGTGGCATGATAGCCTTTTTGACTGAAGATTTGAGCGGCGGCTTCGAGGATTTGCTCTTTGCTCACGATTTACCTCTTCTTTGAAGTGTGCTTCGAGAACGGAGTGGGTTTCAAATGGCGGTAGGGCAAACTGCGGGAAAGAAATAACAAAACCCTACCGACCGGTCGGTAGAGTAAGTGTAGCATGGATATGCTTGCTGTGTCAAGAATTGAGTGATTTGTTGGATGGGATGGAAACGTTTCTACGTTTCTACCCATAGATTTGTTTTCGAGTAGGTTTCCAGATATAATCGGTGGAGAAAGCCATTGGCAGTATTGTTTAGCGAAAATTAAAAGAGGAACCAAATCGTGAATTCGGACGATTCTAGATTCCCTGCAGCGTTATTGATCATTGATAGTTCCAAAGGGCTTTGGTGCATAAATCGAGATTTAGGCACATTTTGAATGAATGTTCCAGCAA
>CAZLNX010000310.1:0-7462 GCA_964560795.1 uncultured Anaerolineales bacterium
TTTAGGTTATCAACATCGACAATTTTTTGTCGATAGAAGTGCTGTTAGTGACTAACGCAACTCAGGTAAACTTTGAAGTTACCTCTGTCTCAAGAACGATAAGATTAACCCCAAGGTCCCAAACAAAGCCAGGCCAATGATCACAAAGCCAATCGGCACACCGCCCGTAGCTGTGGAGGTCTGCTCGGGGGGAAATGTTGGAATGAGCAGAGGGGGCGGCGGCGTCAGCGTAGGCATGCGTGTGGCTGGAATCTGGACAACGAACTGGGATGCCAGGGTGGGGTCGATGGTGGGGGTGACCAGCGGTGTAGGCGTTGGCGGTGGCTCGACAATGGGAAGTTCATCCCCAAGGACGCGCACCAAGGGTGCATAAACCCAGGCCACGCCTTCATCTACACCTTGATAGATGATTTGAACCCAATCACCCGCAGGAGTACGGCCCAACGCGGGAGCCTCCTGGCGGTTGAGTAGGACGCCCACGCGAGGGTAGTCGGTGCCCGGCCCCAACCGGACATTGATTTGCTCTTCAGGGTCAGAATAGACAATCGCAACCGGGCCAGACGGTGTTCCCGTGACCGTAGGGATATCAACCGTAGGCTGCTGTGCCAACCCATCATCTGGTCCCATAGCTGATACCCTAGAAAATTGCAGGATCAGCAAGCCAAAACAGGTTATTATTAACCACAATAAAAATTTCTTCTCAGAAAATCGCATAAACGCATACATCCAGAATCAGATTTAATAACTCCAAAGCGTTTTATACCATACTAAATCGATTCTGTTCAAACAAGTTCTTGATATAATCTGATATATGAAAAAGAAGATCTTTCACGGAGACATCAAACCTAGCGCGTTCACCAAAGCTTTGATCGCTGAGTTCAACCATGGCAATTTGCAAGCCGGGCATACAATGACGCCTGATGGCGTCATCGTACAAATTGCCACCAGAACATACCGGCAATCAGGCGGACAGACAGGTTTGACCATATCGATTGAGCGCGTTGAAGATGGCATCGCAGTCCAGATGGGCGATCAATCTATGTTTGGGGTGGCTGCCAGCTTAGGGACAACGGCCCTGGCGGCTATCCGTAATCCGTTCAGTTTGCTTGGGCGCCTGGATGATATCGCACAAGATATTGAGAGCATGCAATTGGATGACCGCGCCTGGGAAGTAATTGAAAAAGTAGCCCGAGCCTCTGGGGCTTCCTTAGAGCTTTCCGAGCGGTTGCGACGCCTGGTCTGCGATCACTGCGACACAGCCAATCCGACGGGAGAGCCAAGTTGCATCGCTTGCGGCGCGCCTCTGGGTGATGTTCAGCCAACGACATGCGGCAATTGTGGGTTCGTGGTTCGGCGCACCGAAACGATCTGCCCCGATTGCAAAAAGCCACTGTAATTCCCAAAACGACCAAAAACGAATTGCACAAAAATATAGCGCAGAATTGATCTCTGCGCTATTGCTTTTTTGTGGGAAATTTTTCAGGGTTCTTTGAGTTGCTGCAGGGCTGTTTGAATTCCCGCTAGTAACGTTGATTCATCTGGCTCACTAGGAGGCGCGAAAGACATGCGCTTCTGTCCATTGCTGCGGGATGTCAAACGATCCACTAGGCGTTCGAGGCGGGGAATGGCTTCGATGAATCCAACCTTACCGATGAAGTGGATCGCATGCCGGCGGAGTGTTACAGGCACCTTTCGATCCGTGATCAACTCGGTCAGAATTGCGCCAGAGTGGGAACAAAGATTGAATATTGCCGCGATCTGTGATTCCACTGATGACGCCACTTCAGCGACCTCGAGCATAGCCAAGACCGTCCCGCGGCCAACCACAGTGCAATGCGCTTTCAGATGCCGTCGGACTTCAATGGGCATTTTATCCCCATTACTGCTTGAAATGATATCTCCCAGTGTTTCGATTACACGTGCGCGAAACTTGATATTTGGATCCACCAACCGAGTTGCCAGCATATAAGCCACTAAGGGGGATAATCGCGGCGCATCCAGAGAAATTAGTTCGTCCAGACTGCGATTGCGTTCTTGTGCATCAGGAGAAGCTAATCCCTCCAACGCGCGCCAAACCGCAGGAAATAGTTCTGCGGTTCCAGTGGCAGTTTTTTCAATTTCGAACAATCCAAGCTGGGGAAAATACATCTCGGACATAGGTGGGCAAGTATACCGTAGACCTTACAATTTAGAGAAGAGGAGGACGGTACTATTGTGGAATCTTTAATGATCGCGTATAGTAATCGTCAGATTGATATGGAAATTCTTGATTTTTGTACATGGGAAAGGGACTCCTATGAAGAATATCTACCTTCTTGTTTTGTCTGCTTTTTTGTTACTGAATAACTCAGCTTGTGGTGATGGCACCCATGGCTCTGTAATGGGCAGCCGACAAAAATGCTCCAGCAATTTGAATGGTGGGCATTGTGAGGGAGGTTTCAAGAAGCTTACGGGGACATATTCTGAGGATATGAGTATGACTCGCTCGGGGTTCTATCAAGTGCATGTTGAAGTCTGGGCCTCGGTTGAGGAAGGTGAAGTTCGAGTTTACCTGGTCGATCCTGATGGGGTTGAAACCGGCAAGATAGCACGTCCTGGATATCCCATCGAAATTCAAGGGAATGTCGATGCCAATTACGAATCTTTCAGGGTGTATTTCGAAGCCTTAGACGATGATGTGAGGGGAGTTACGTATATCGTCGATTATACTTATCCATAGGCACTTATTTAGGAGGTCCACTGTGAAACACAAAATGCTGCTCTTCCCAATATTGGCATTGAGCATCGCCTTCATTGCATGTCAAGTTATATCGACCACAGAACCAACACCCCTGCCAACCTACACTCCCCAACCTACATATACCCCCTATCCAAGCCCAACTCCAGAACCCCAGAGTGTGGGGGTTGGCGTTCTTCCCTTCGCACTGACCATCAATACCTTCGTGGAAACGGACGAGATAATCGGGGTCTGTGCTGCCGCGCTAGGACCCGATTGGCGTCTCGCAGATTGGCTCGACATCCAGGAATTCTATGATGCAGAAGGTTCGCTGGATGCTTTCGTCGCTGCCCTGGAAGGGCAAATAAGCTTTTTGCTGACATTCGAAGGTCAACGCTGGTATTCTGAGCAGCGGCATTACTTTGTTGAAGTCCATGAGCATGAAGTTCCCGATGGCTGGTTGTCCCATGCGGATCTCGATGATCATGGCATTGACCTGGGCTCCTGGTTTGGGCTTGATGCCCCCCTATTGTGTTTTCTTGGTGAAGAACGGGCCTATGAAGAGGCACAAGTCGAAGAATCTGCCAGCGCAAACACAACCCCAGAGACGCCGCCTACGTTTGAATTGGCCTATGTCGGCACCCAGCCTTGCGCAGAGTGGCCTCACTATGCCGTGTTCGAGCTGGAAAGCACTTCGATCTGGATCCTACAATCCGTTTTTATCGAAATTCATGACAAAACCAACAACCAATCTGTTTACAGTGGCAGCAACGACCGTCCATTCCTAAAAGAAGGTGAATGTCCTCCTGGGGATACCATTCTGCCTCCTTTCAATAAACGATTTATCGCTGCTAATATCAAAGAGCCTGAACAAGGGACTGATTTTGATGCCGCAATCACCCTGTGCACGGAAGATGGGCAAGCAGGTGAGTGCGTCACAGAGATCACTAGCTTCACGTTCGGAAATCTGCAACCAGGAATTGAGCAGGAGAGTCAACCAGTCGGAGAAGCTTCTTTCAACTTGGAATTCGCCGGAACGCATCCCTGTGGAAACTGGCCTAACTACGCTGCCTTCCAGGTAGAAAACACTTCCGAACATACTTTCGAGTCCGTCTCGTTGAATATCCATAACCTCGCCAAAAACATAAGTGCCTACGGAGGCAGTAATGACGTTGGCTTTGTCGAAGCGGGTGGTTGCCCACCCGGAGATTCTACGCTTCCGCCCAACAGCACCGCCGAAGTTGCCGCCAACATTCGCGAACCCGAGCCCGGTACCGAGTTCGAAGCCACGATCAAACTATGCACACAAGACGGGCTCGAAGGAGACTGCGTTACCCATAAGGTCATTTTTATTTTTGAAGAGTAGCAATCCAAAGGAGAAACCATCATGAAGGCCCAACAAAAAATATACCGGTTCATTGTCGCAATCCTGGGGATCACAATGCTGCTCACAGGGGCAATGTTCATTTTGGCATCCTCGGTAGCAGCGCAAGACTCCGATCCAACAGATTCAACCTCAGGCCAAGACACCTATGGCCCCGACCTGGCAGATTTTCCTCCCGGTTATAACCCAATGACGGGATTGCCAGTCTCCGATCCCGAGAATCTGAAACTGCCCGCAGTTTTGATCTCGATTACCAACTTCCCTGTCTCCGCTCGTCCCCAGGCGGGGCCTTCGTTCGCGCCCTACATTTTCGAGATGTATATCAGCGACGGGATGACGCGCTTTCTGACCATCTTCTACGGTGATTACCCCGAACCCGAAATTCCCGTCACTGGAGAATGTCCGATCCGCACAGAACCCTTTGTTACGACTGGATTGATTTTAGGCAATTATGTCTGGCATGACGGCAATGGGGACGGGTTACAAACAGTGGACGAGGGACCTATCTCAGGGGTTTGCGTCAACTTGTACGATGGCGAAACTGACGAACTCCTTGACAGCACCAGCACAGACTCAAATGGTTATTTTGGGTTCAACGTCGAGGCGGATAAAAAGTATTACATCAAATTCGTCCCACCATCAGGTATGGATTTCACCGACCCAGACCAAGGCGACGACGATTTCGCCGATAGCGATGCCGATAAAGACAATGGCATCACCCCAGTATTCACAATCAGTGCAGACGATTTCAGTTGGGATGCCGGCTTCATTGGTGTTGGCGATCAGACTGGCTTGGGTGGAGATGGCGAGGCAGGCGAAGGTGGTGAGGGTCAATCCAGCAGCAGCACTGAGGGTGAAACCAGCCAACAGCAAACTACTCAGGTCGATAATAATTCAGAGAATTTCGTAAAACCCGGTGACTGGATCGGCAGATATATTTACGAGGTCTTCATCGGACCGGTTCGGTCGGGGCGCTTGCCATTCAAGTGGATTTTGGAATGGTTTTGGAAAGCTTGTATCATTTACGCAGGAAAAGACGAGCAAGTCGATATCCCTGGGTGCGCTTCTGTTTTTGGCACCGACAAAACCGATATCAACAGCGCATTCTTAAGTATTACTCGCTTGAAGGATATTGCCAAACAAAGCCAGGTTACCGGTGAAACCGTCGATTACTCCGGAAACCTCTATCAAAACCTTCCTTCATCTAGCGGAAAATATTCAGGCCCAGATCTTCCAAGCATGCCTTCCGCAGGCGATGCCATTGAAGTGCTCATGTTCTATAACTTCCTCAACCAGGCAAAGTGGGTGTTCGATCCCCTTTCGGGAGGCTATTTGCGATACACTGATGCTGCGGATGGATCAGGGATGTTTTACCCTGGAACGGATCGCCTGAATGGGCGCCAACTAATCTTCCACAACGTGATCATTATGTTTGCCAAACACGATGTAATCACACCGACAATCATTGATATCAACCTGAATTTCAACGAAGGACCCGCGATTCTATTCAAAGATGGCAAGGCCTACAAGATTGTTTGGAATACGTTATCAGATGACCAAGCCAGAGAAACAGGGCGCAACCGCCCGGTCAAATTTGTCGATTCCGATGGCAATCCTATCCCGCTTCACCCAGGACAAACCTGGGTTCATATCGTAACGTATGACTCCAGTGCCTGGGAGCAATCTCCTGGATCGTGGAAAGCGCGCTTCTATGCGCCAGCTGGAGCGCAATAGCTTTTCCTTTTCATAAAGGGCTGGGCATATCCTTTCCCAGCCCTTTGTTGATCATACAATTTTTGATGATACTGCTTCCAAACCAATTTCAACGAAATATCACTGGCGCGTTTGGTCGTCAGGGGGAGATCTGGCTTCAAGACTTCCCTGCTATACTTGCTGACTACACGCAACGTTGGAGCTCAGAACTTCTACCCCACTTCGAGCCGCTATCCTACAATTTCGTCGCACCTGTAATTCGCGATGACAGAAGTGAGGCCGTTCTGAAATTGGGAGTCCCCAACCCTGAGCTAATCT
The DNA here is from genome assembly GCA_964560795.1 of uncultured Anaerolineales bacterium. Classification (GTDB taxonomy): domain Bacteria; phylum Chloroflexota; class Anaerolineae; order Anaerolineales; family UBA11858; genus NIOZ-UU35. Next base: position 6,132 of record CAZLNX010000310.1, read on the forward strand.
CGGAAATCGAAGCACTGCGCATCTATAACGGACAAGGCGCGGCGAAGCTTTTCAAAGCCGATCCTGAAGGCGGTGCGCTGCTCATCGAGCATATCAAGCCTGGGACTCCGTTAGTAGAAATAGAGGATGACGAGAAGACCACAGAAATTGCCGCGTTGGTTATGAAAGAGTTGTGGGCTAACTCCAAAAACCTTCCAGGTCTTGAAAACCTTGAAGGTTTCAGAACGGTAAGAGGCTGGGCGGAGGGCATGCTTCGCTTACGCGAGCATTTTCAAGGCGAAACTGGTCCATTCCCTGCTAAACTCGTGGAGCAAGCCGAAGCCTTGTTCGTTGAACTGCTTAGTTCTACAGACTCAGTGGTTGTACTTCATGGTGACCTGCATCACTGGAATATCTTGAGTTCGCAGCGTCAACCCTGGCTGGCACTCGACCCCAAGGGCGTGATCGGCGACCCCGCTTTCGAAGTCGCCGCCTGGATGCACAATCCCATTGACGTAATCCACCACTGGGTTGACTTAGAGAAGATTCTCACTCGACGTCTGGAGCAATTCAGTGATATCCTGAACCTTGACCGCCAACGGTTGCTAGGTTGGAGTTTGGCTCAGGCCGTACTATCCGCCTGGTGGAGCATCGAAGACAATTCCGGTTGCTTTGACGCAGCTCTAGCTACGGCGCAAGTTTTGTCTGAATTGTAGGAAAACGCAAGTTAGTACAAAGCGTATTAAAAACCATTTTCTTCATTCTTGGTTTCGATACATCAAGAGCTGTGCTCCTGATTACTCAACCAGCGAATGAAAAAGGAGAGATAATGTTAGATTTCACCCCTGTACGCAATGAAGAGATGACCTATGCCGAGTTGGTAGAAGGTCTCACAGTAAAAGATTTGCACGCCTTGACCAACGAGATGATCGACAAGCAATTAGAGCTGATCGCCGATTGCAATAATTCCGATGTGGTATTCGAACCCCAAGATCCTGCTGCTGATGATCCCTACGCTGTTGAACCTGATGAGAAGGATATGCCCTGGACCTTGGGTCATTTGATTGTGCATGTAACAGCTTCGTCAGAAGAGGCTGCCTTCCTCGCTGCTGAGCTAGCTCGAGGTGTGCCGTACGAGCAGCGTCGATCGCGTTATGAAGTGCATTGGACAACGATTAAGACCATCGAGCAATGTCGACACCGCTTAGAGGAAAGCCGCCGCATGCGCCTGGCCAGCCTTGAGATGTGGCCCGATGAACCGCACCTGGAGAATACCTTCACATCAGAATATACTGGCTACACCTAACCCGGACGAGCCGGAACCAAAAAGGACAAAAGGAAAGAGAGAAAGT
>CAZLNX010000311.1:0-7461 GCA_964560795.1 uncultured Anaerolineales bacterium
TCTATTTGGTCAGTCCCAAATTCATCTCGGCTGATGGCGGATTCAAACGCGTGGTCTGGATGAGTGCCAATCTCAAAGAGAGCATGGCTGAGGAATTCAAGGTTGTTGCCGAACGTGAAGGTATTCCAGATCTGATGGATCGCATTGCCGATGGCAACTCGGTCACCACCGTTGAAGAGCTTGTCGAATGGGTCAAAGAGAAAGATCACCCTGTGTTGGATATGGGCCCCATGGTTGCAAAATCTGCCCGTGTGGAAGGTGCCGATGATGTCATCGCTCAGGCAGAGGCTGTTGTTGAAGCGGTTGCTACTAAAGAAGATGAACCTGCTCCTGAAGCGGATATCCCCGCGCCGGTCACAGAGGTTCCTGCTCCTGAAGAGCCTGCGGCTCCCGCTGCCCCAGCAGCGCCCGTTGCGCCCCCACCCCCAGCGCCTGCTGGCTCCGTTGAGCAGCGCGTCGAACGACTTGAGCGTGCCGTGACAAGCCTGATCGGTTCGTTGGTTGGTGCCCTGGCTGAGCTAGGTGAAGTAGATGTCTCGCAGCAAGTGCAAGTTCCCGCTGCGCCCGCAGCCCCTGCTGCTCCAGTGGCTCCTGCTGCACCTGTGACCCCAGAGCCTGCCAAGGTTGAACTTCCCAAAGATAAAGAATGGCTGCCTGAAGGCACCAAGACTGAAATCACCAAAGAAAAATGGTCTGGTTCAGTGCGTGAAGTGACCATCGGCGCTACTTCTGCTGAAGGCGGCACACGCACCAAGACGGTCACTATCGGTGGCGAGACGGCTATGCCCTTCATGGAATTCGAAGGTCAAATGCCCTACTCCCCAGTTGTGGCTGTTGAGATCAAAGATCGTCGCCCTGATGACTGGTCTGACCTACTCATGGAGAAGTGGGGTGATGCAGTCAACGATCCCGGCGACTGGGCCAAGGCTGCTGAAGCAGCTGGCGCAGACCTGATCTTGCTAACTCTTTCTCTCACGGATGCCGAGGGCAACCCCAACTCACCCGATGCGGCTGTCGCTGCGGTCAAGAAAGTGTTGGAGTCCACCGGCTTACCTGTGGCTGTCTTTGGTCCCGGCCAGGCCGAGATCGATAATGAACTCCTGGTGCCTGTAGCAGATGCCACCAAGGGTGAACGCTTGCTACTGGGTTTCTGCGAAGACAAGAATTATCGCACCATAGTGGCTGCTGCCATGGCCAATGATCACCTGGTCAATGCCCGCACTGCTATGGATGTCAACTTAGCGAAGCAGCTCAACATCCTCATCAGCGACATGGGCTTGCCCCTGGAACGCGTGATCATGGACCCGACTACCGGTGCCCTAGGTTATGGTTTCGAATACGGTTACTCTGTGATGGAACGCCTGCGCTTGGCTGCTCTTCAGGGAGATAGCATGACCCAAATGCCCATGCTGGTCACCCCTGGTGAGGAATGCTGGAAGACCAAGGAAGCCAAAGTTGGCACAGACGTCCCCGAAGAATGGGGTGATTGGCTCGAACGAGCGATCACTTGGGAAACCTTGACATCTGTCATGCTGATCGAGTCAGGTGCAGATATCGTGGTGGTACGCCACCCCGAGAGCCTGCGCCGCACTCAAACGGCCATTGATGATTTGATGGGAGAAAACTAAGCGTAAAGCGAAAAGCGTGGAGTGGTTAGCTATCTGCAACCCTTCACGCTCCACTCTCTACGCATACGGAGAAAAAACATGGCACTATCAGGAATTCAAATCTACAAACTGCTACCTCAGACCAACTGCAAGGACTGTGATTTTCCTACTTGTCTTGCGTTTGCGATGAAACTGGCAGCCAAACAAGTTGAGTTATCCCTCTGCCCTCATGTCAGCGATGAGGCTATGGAGCAACTTTCCGAAGCTGCCGCACCTCCTGTGCGCCCCTTCGTGCTTAGCTCCAATGGTCATGAAGTTAAAGCTGGCAACGAGGTGGTGATGTTTCGCCACGAGAAAACATTCTACAGTCACCCTGGCCTGTTCTTGAGGGTGTACGATACTGAAAGCCCCGAAGAGATCAAAGCGAAAATCGCCCCCGCGGATGCATACAAAGTCGATTACGTGGGTATCGATCTGGAGATGAGCGGGTTTGTCATCCAGGCCAATGGTGGAGACTTTGCCGCTGCAGTGAAGGCCGTTCGAGAAGCCAGCCATCGCCCAGTGATCCTCATCGGTGAGCCAGATGCGCTCAAAGCGGGTTTAGCTGCCCTCAATGAAGGCGAAAAACCCATGATTGGTCAGGCCACTACAGATAACTGGCAGGCAATGGCCGAACTGGCTAAAGAATTTGACGCGGTTCTGACGATAAAGGCTGATACCATCGATGAGATGGCTGATCTGACTGGCAAGCTCACAGAAGCTGGTCTCAAAGATCTTGTATTATCACCATCTCAGCGCGGATTCCGCGGTACGTTGACCGCCAACACAGTTGCCCGACGTCTGGCAATCAAATCTAATTTCCGCCCCTTGGGTTACCCGATCATTAGCTTCCCTGGAGATGTCGGTGATCCTGCCACAGAGGTTGTGCTGGCTGCCCAGGCCATCGGCAAGTACAGTGGTTTCATCGTGTTGGATAATTTCAACCCGGAAACTGTATATCCCTTGCTTGTATTGCGTGAGAATATCTACACCGATCCGCAGAAACCTATACAGGTTCAACCGGGTGTCTATGAGATCAATGATCCAACCCCCGAATCGCCTGTACTGGTAACTACCAACTTTAGCATTACGTACTTTAGTGTGGCCAATGAAGTTGAGAGTGCCGGCCTGCCTGCCTGGCTTTTGGTTACTGAGTCTGAAGGTATGAGCGTGTTGACAGCTTGGGCAGCAGGTAAATTCGATGCTGAACGGATTGCCAAAGATGTCAAACGCTTCGAAGTTGGCGATAAAGTCAGCGCAATGAATATCGTCCTCCCCGGGCACACAGCCGTCCTATCAGGTGAGCTCGAAGAAGAGCTCCCCGATTGGAACGTGCTCGTTGGGCCTCGTGAAGCTGTTGATCTGCCTGCCTATATGAAGCAGGCTGTATAGCCGTATCCAGTGAACAGTAATCAGTATTCCCCGTTTACTGTTCACTGAAAACTGATTACTGGTAACTGAGTACTGTCTACTGATTATGGCTCAACACACCGTAAAATTCAATATTGCCGAAGAACCAATCCAGGTTCCTACTGGAACGCTGGTCACTGAAGCCGCTGCTCAGAGTGGGGTTGAAATCAACCAACCTTGCGGGGGACAGGGCCGTTGTGGCCGTTGTGCTGTCAAGGTTACGGAAGGAGATATTCGTCGTCGCAGCACATTACGCTTATCGTCTGAAGATGTAGCCAAAGGCTATGCTTTAGCATGTCAATCTGTCATTGAGAGCGATGCTGATATCACTGTCCCACCCCAGGAAAAGATCGAACGACGGCTTACCACCGATCGCATTGCTGCAGAAGTTGTCGTTCCTAAAGGCTACGACCCCCAGGCATCTCAAACTATCCGAAGGCTGCATCTGACCCTGACGTCCCCTAACATGGATGACCAGACGGATGATTGGAGCCGTTTGCAGACCGCGGCCCGCAAACAAGCTGGTGTGACAGATCTGAAAACCAGTTTGGATATGCTTCGAAAAATTGGCGATGTTGTCAGGGAGGGTGAATGGAAAGTCACCGCAGTACTTAATGCCAAAACCTGGGATTGCCCTGAATGTCCTGCTGAATTGTTGGATATTTACCCTGGACATATCCCTATCGATACACCTCTCTGGGGTGTAGCCATTGATATTGGTACCACTACCGTCTCATTGTGGTTGACTGATTTGCTCACAGGTAAAGTGCGCGCCCAGGTGGCGGAATACAATCAGCAAATCTCGCGTGGAGAGGATGTAATCTCACGGATCATTTTCGCTGGGAAAAATGGCGGCGATGAGAAGATGCGTGACATGGTAATGGGGACAATCAACGAACTCCTTAACCGGGCCTGCAAACGTGCCAAGGCGAAGCGTAGAGAGATTTTCAAAGCTACTATCTCTGGGAACAGTACCATGATGCACTTGCTCTTGGGCATCCCTGCATCTAGCATCCGATTGACCCCGTTTGTTACTGTAGTCAATCATATCCCTTCGATGTCTGCCAGTGATGTGGGATTAGATATCCATCCTCGGGCTATCGTTGATTGTCTTCCAGGTGTGGCTAGCTACGTCGGTGCAGATATCAGCGCCGGAGTGCTTGCTTCTGGCATGGATTATTCTCAAGAAGTGATTCTCTTCATGGATGTTGGAACCAATGGCGAAATTGTGCTCGGTTCCAGCGATTGGCTGGTGACGTGCGCCTGTTCAGCGGGGCCAGCCTTTGAAGGTTCGGGCGTGCTCAATGGCATGCGCGCTACCAAAGGTGCTATTGAAGAAGTCTGGATCAACGATGAAACCTATGACCCATCGATCCGTGTTATCGGTGGAGTCAAACCGCGCGGCTTGTGCGGCAGTGGGTTGATCTCACTCTTAGCAGAAATGTTCCTGACCGGCGTTGTCGACAAAGGAGGCAGTATTAACACCAAACTCGCCTCACCACGCGTGAGGGAGGGCGATCATGGCAGTGAGTATGTCATTGCCTGGGCAGATGAAACTAAGCATGGCAAGGATATAGTCATCACCAATGTTGATGTCGATAACTTATTGCGCGCTAAAGCAGCTATCTATGCTGGATTTACAGTATTAGCCGAGAGTGTGGGCATTCCTCTGGAAACGGTCGATCAGGTTCTGATCGGCGGCTCATTTGGAAAATATATCAACGTTGAGAAGGCTGTCGAGATTGGTTTGTTGCCAGATGTGCATTGGGATCGATTCCAATTCTTAGGTAATACATCGGTCCGTGGAGCGTACCTGGCTTTGATCGATCACACCTTGCGACGTCGCATCACCGAGATAGCCGCGCGTATGACATATATTGAGCTTTCAGCCGACAATACATTCTATGATGCATTCATGTCGGCTTTGTTTTTGCCGCACACGGATATGAAGTTGTTTCCATCCGTTGCGGCGGCGATGGAGAAAAAATAACAAATTAGCTTTCCTAATTTGCTCATTTTTGAAAAGGAGTGACACCTATGTATATCATTGGAGAGAATATTCATATTATCTCGCCTTCAGTCAAGGAAGCGCTCAAGAATCGCGATCGCGAATTCTTTAAGGAAATGGCGCTAAAACAGGTCGAGGCTGGCGCGCAATGTGTGGACTTGAACCTGGGTCCGCGCAAAAAGGACTGGGAAGAAGTTTTCCCCTGGATGGTGGAAACCGTTGAAACCGTGGTTGATGTGCCATTATGTATTGATACAACCAACGTCAACGGTATGGAGGCCGCACTGAAAACCGTCACCAAGGCGCAGCCGATCCTTAACTCTACATCCGCCGAACCTGAGCGATTGCAGGCAGTCCCCGAATTGGCCAAGAAGTACAACGCCAAAATGATCGCTTTGACAATGCTGAAAAGCGGTATCCCGGTTGGCGCAGATGAGCGCGTCAATATCGCATTGGAGCATCTTATCCCTCGCTGCCTGGAACTGGATTATCCGATCACCGATCTGATCATCGATCCTTTGGTGCTAACAGTCTCTGGTTGTCAGGAATACTGCCCAGAACTGATCGAAGCCATCCGCACGATCCAGTTTGCCTGGGATCCGCCACCACTGATCTCCGTGGGGCTTTCGAACGTTTCTAATGCCGTCCCGCATAAGAATCGCCCCCTAATCAACAGCGTTTATTGTGCTATGGTGATGGGTGCTGGCCTGCAAATGATGATCGCTAACCCTCTCGAAGAAGAACTTATGGAAGTCATTCGCGTCATCGAAGAGCGCGACGAGAGCACACCACTGAATAAGTTATACCTGACAATTAATGACCGTATTGCCAACATGGATAACCCCACGATCGACGACGTCGATATGAGCGACCCCGAACAGGCCGCCGTATGGAAGACGGTGCAGATCTTACTCAACCAAGTGATCTACGCCGACTCATACTTAGAGCAGTAGCCAACAATCGGTTATCAGAAAAAACAATCTGGTAACCGATTGTTTTTTTATGGAGGATCACTAATATGTCAGAAAAACCTGAAATAAATGTCGATGAGCTTCTAGCCAAGGCGAAAAAGCCTTCGGCCGATGCCATGGCATTACACCCCTACTACCGGGGTAAAGTCGAGACCAATCTCAAATGCACTGTTCGAGATTTCAATGACTTTGCCATCTGGTACACTCCCGGTGTTGCTGCTCCGTGCCGGGCCATTCACGAAAACCCTGAACTGGTTTACGAATACACCAATAAATGGAATACCGTTGCTGTTGTCAGTGACGGAACCCGTGTGTTGGGCTTAGGCGATATTGGACCTAAAGCTGGTATGCCAGTGATGGAAGGAAAAGCTTTGTTGTATAAGTATTTGGGCGGCGTCGATGGAATAGCGATTATGCTCGACACCAAGGATCCTGATGAGATCATCAAAACTGTCTTGATGTGTCAACCAGGATGGGGCGGTGTCAACCTGGAAGACCTCTCTCAGCCCAAATGCTTCCGCATCCTGGATACCTTGAGAGAAAAAGCCGAAATCCCAGTTTGGCACGACGACCAGCAAGGCACTGCAACTGTCACTTTAGCCGGGCTGATCAACGCTCTCAAGATCGTAAATAAACCCATGGAAGATGTCAAAATTGCCTTTATCGGCAGTGGTGCATCCAATGTGGCCTGCTCGAGGTTGATCTTTGGTTGGGGCGCAGATCCGGGTAAATGCACCATGGTTGATAGCAAAGGCATCCTGGGCATGCATCGTTCCGACCTGGAAATGCGTAAAGCAGAATTCGTTGACAAATGGAAGTTGTGCCAGATCACCAACAAAGAAAAACGTGAAGGCGGCATTGCTGAGGCCATGAAAGGTGTTGATGTAGTTATTGCTCTATCCCGCCCCGGCCCTGACGTGCTCAAGAAAGAATGGATCAGTTCCATGGCAGATGATTCCATTGTCTTTGTCTGCGCTAATCCCGTGCCCGAGATATGGCCCTGGGAAGCGAAAGAAGCCGGTGCGCGCATCGTCGCTACCGGTCGATCCGACTTCCCCAACCAGGTCAACAATTCTCTGGGTTTCCCCGGCATCTTCCGTGGCACACTCGATGTGCGCGCCAGTACGATCACCGATGAAATGTGTTTTGCTGCGGCTGAGGCTCTAGCAGATCATGTCGGCGACCGCCTGGACGAAGAGCACATCTTGCCCGACATGGACGACTGGGAGGTCTTCCCTCGCGAGGCAGCTGCCGTAGCCATGAAGGCTCAAGAACAAGGATTGGCTCGCATCAAAATGACTTACGAAGAAGAGCTAGAGAATGCCAAACGCATCATCAAGGCATCACGCGATCAAACTCAGCTGTTGATGAATGAAGGCTTCATCGCTGAAGCGCCAGAAACGTAAAAGAGGTGAAAAATGTATGA
>CAZLNX010000312.1:0-7456 GCA_964560795.1 uncultured Anaerolineales bacterium
GCCGAGAGACGGCTCGCGAGCTGATTGCCAGTGGTGTAGACCTGGTGGTGTTGATGGCCCTTAGCATCCAGCCAGATCAGGTATTTCGTTTCGTCGCCGATGTATCCCTGGTCATCGGTGTGGACGCCCAAACGGGAAAATATCAGTTAGAGCAATTGTATTCGGGTTGGAAAGACATGGCTATGCCCGGTAATACCAGAGGCGCGCGTAGCAAGGCTGCTTTGCGGGGAGCCTGGGAGCGAGGCATCCTATGATCCTGATGATTCCCTGGCTTTCTGTATTACTAGCAGGTATTGGTAGCTATCTGCTTGCCTGGACTGGGCTGGAAATTCTGGTAGATATAGGTCCCGGCCTGGTCAGGTATGTCCATCGCCAGATAAAGCCCAGGGTGATGTTTCGTTTAATCGAGTATCGGGAAGAACTAGGGGACTCATCAGCGGCGCAGAACGATCTATTCACAGCAAAGAACCTGTTTGTCATATCGCTGGAAAGCCGGCCGGTGTGGATCGCTTCTGGGTTTTGCGTGGCTCTTGTCATCCATGACGTGATGCTCTCACCATTGTTGTTGCTCCTGATTCCACTGATAGCTGAATTTTGCCGTACGCATATCCATCGCCAACGCCGCCGGCATATGGATGAAGACGCTTCCAACCTGGTTATGCAGGTGGAATCGCGCTATCCCTTGAATCGCTCCCTGGTCCGCACGCTGAGCGAGGCGCTGGCAACGCTCCCCCAGGGGCGGGTAAGGGAGGCCTTGAGGGCTTGCATTCGCAAGCTGGAAATGAACGCCGATATCGATGATGTATTTGAACCCTTGAAACGGCTCAGTCATCCTTCGCTCAATCGCCTGGCAGGGGCATTAGCTCGTGCCCAGGATACCCGCCAGGAGATTTTTCTAGACACATTACGCCTCTTACGGAAGGAAGTGGAAAGCCGTATGGAACTGCGCCGCCAGGCCCGCCGTTCTCTGACGGTTGTCTTTATCACCACACGCGTGCTCCAGGTGGTGCTGGTGATTGCTTTCCTGATCGTCAGCCTGTTCCCGGCCTGGCGCACCTACTATACCGGCGTTCCCAGGAACTGGATCATCATGATCGTTGCCCTGTCCGTGGCTGCCCTTGGCAGCGTGTATGTCGAAATGGAAATGCGACAACTGGAAGGATGACATGGATTTTGTATTGACGAATACCCTGTTGTTCGGTGTTGGCATCTTCTTCCTGGCGTATCCCGCCTTCCATGTTGTGGGAGAACGAGCTTCTTGGTGGCTCGCACGCCGGCGCCGGTCTCACTTCTGGCGTCTGCAAGGAGCGAGTACTCAGGAGCAACAAGAGGTACAGGAGCAGAGCATTCCATGGACGCATATTTATCTCGTAGTTGCGCTGCTGGTATTGATCCTGTTCAACTGGACCGGTCAGGCTGTGGTCCTGGGTTTGGCGTTGGTGCCTTTTGCCCTTCGTTCCTGGTTGGAAACATACCGGCGTAAGCAGATAGAGGCCGAGTCGTTGAACTGGTTGATCGACCTGCGCATCAATTTGCCCCTATATGGCTCCCTGATGCGCACTATGCGGGCGGTATCTGAGAACAGTGATACACGCTTGGCGCGTATGACCGGGAGCTACATAAAGAGCGGCTTCCAGGGTGATGGTTTGGAATTACTCGCACGACTGGCCGAAGACACACAACTATCTCATCTGACCAGCCTGGTAGCGCGGGTGAAAGCAGCTACCGAAGGCACGTTAAATATTGACCAGCCCTTCGAGCACGCCTTAGAGCAATTACGAAGTGAAATCTACACCCAGGCGCGTGAATACCAACAGCGCATCCCCTCCCGGCTGACGCTGCTGATCTTTCCCGTTCTGCTCGGCCCCGCCATCGCTTTGTTAATCTTGCCGATGGCCGCCCGGCTGATGACCACCATCAGTGGCAGTTCTGGCTGGGGCGGAGGGTTCTAATTAGTCGCTTGGTAGGTGGTCACTTGGTCGTTGAGTCATGCCGTTAGGCAGTCGTGACCGTCAGACCAAGCGACCATCGGACTGCCTAACGGCACAACTATCAGACTTTTATGTACAGAAAGGAGCTTTACAGATGTTACGAAATCACATCGGAGATGCCATTTTAGAATGGGTTGTCCTGGGCGTGTTAGTGATCGCCGTAGTAGGCGTTGTCGCCTATTCCATTGCCTCCGCGGGCGCGACGGAAGGTGGCAATTTGGAGTCGTGGATTGATGGCATTGATGTGCCATCGAGTCCATGAATTAGGCATGCCGTCAGGCAATCGAATGGTCTGATAGTCACATAGTCGGAGTTGCGACATAGAACTATCGACTATCAGACTGACGACTAGTCGAAGGCATTCCTGCGGGATCAGACTATCGGACTAAAAACTATGTTACGAGATCATACCGGTGATGCAATCCTCGAGTGGATCGTTGTCGCTGCCCTGGTCATTGCGATCGTCGGCGCGGCGTTGTATGGTGTCTTCCAATCCATTTCATCCAAACTCAATGAAGTCAACACGCAGATTGGTTCTTGAGCGTGGGAGCATGGGAGCTGAAGTGCTGCACCCTTGCTCCCATGCCCCTGGCCGTAGGTCCGCCTGCCCACAAGGCTGCATCCGGCATGGCGTACTCCCGTGCACCCCATCCCAGAAAGGACAGGCCGCGCTGGAGATGCTGCTGACGCTGCTGATCCTGGTGCCCCTGCTTTTCGGAGGGATTGAGTTAGCACGCGGTGTAGGAATTCGACACTCACTGGACAGCGGGGTGGGAGTGGCATCGCGCGCCCTTTCCCTTGACCCGGCTCAATGGTCATGGGCAACCCAGGTCATTGAAGACAGCGTATCAGACAATGTCCTGGGGGGTGGAACAGCCAGCACACCTACGGTTCGGGCTTTCAACGGCGCTGGGACGCAATTGAACAGCGGGCAATTGGCCGCGCTCGGTTTTGGAGAGACTTTCCGGCTACAGGCCGAGACAACCTACACCCCCTGGTTGCCATTAATCACCGATGGTGGACAGGAAATTACCATCCGCATTTCGCATTGGGGTATCGTGGAGAAGTATCCGTGAAAAAACCGGTGAGATTGAGAAACCGAAATATTTCTATTTTGATTGTCCTGTTGTTGCTGATCTTGTGTTTTCTAATTCTGATGGGGATGCCCGCGGACAATCTACTTCATTCCCTATCCGATGTGATCGCACAAGAGCACAACCCTTCGACGGTGCTCAGGACAAGCCTTTCAGTTGAATCCCACTCGAACGAGTATGTGTGCAGTCATTACTTCTCCCTGCTGGCTGATGAACTGGATCGAAGCGAGTCCCCCTTTCGAACGAGCGAATACGAAACCTTCAACCCAGGTCCGCCTGCACCCCTTCGACATGCTCAGGATGCCACATTGAAGCGGCACTTCGTATCCTCGGGTATCTATCTGCCCCTGGAGATGGAAATGCCCCACGGAACGGCGGTCATCTATACCATCGTGGCATATTGGTTATCGCCTGAGGGCGAATTGAAAGAAGACCTGGTCGCCCTGGGGGTTGAATTGCCAGATGGGGGTGAACGTTTCTTCTTGGATGATCCTGTTATAGATGGTCTTCAGGCCGCCAGGGCATCGCTGAAACCAGGCGTTGTGTTCACAGCCACGCTGACCGGCTTTGTCAGCCAGCATGGAGTGGATTGGGAAGGGTGCCCTGGCAGTAATTTTGCCGACCGGTACGGGAAACAAGCCTGCCTGGTTGGCGCAGCTTTAGCCGAAGAAAATCCCCCGGAAGTGTCCAGTGGATTCACGGGTTCATTCCTGTTCGGCTGGCAGTTGGAAAAAACGGGGGAGATGATCCCCTTCCCGGTATGCCAATACATCGAAGAATCGTAGAGTCGGAGGTACTTATGTTTTTTACCAAGAACAAGTGGATTATGGATTTGGCGTTGAGTTTAGCCATTCTGATAGTTGGCTTCGAAGGTGGTCGCATTTACGAGAGTCGGTCAGTCCCGGCAGGATTGATAACCACCGGTGCAGCCAATTGTGGGGATATTGGCGATGTTGCTGCAGTTGGTCTGGATACCCCCTGGCCTGAATTGCCGGAAGTCACCATCCCCGGCCAAGTCGTCCCTGCCTGGTCTTATGGCGCAGAAGATTCCGTACTGCTTATTGATGTATACCTAGACTACCAGTGCCCATATTCCCAGGAATATCTGCGCGCTGTATTCCCGAAGTTGGTGCAAATGGCCGAGGATGGTGAGCTGCAACTGGTGATCCACGACTACCCGCTCCAGTTCCACGAAAACGCCATGCCAGCCGCCCAGGCAACACGTTGTGCCGCTGGCGTCGGAAAATATCAAGAATATGTCATGGCGCTGATCGAGGATCCCGACGCAGGGAATGTTGAGAAAGCGGCACGCGAGATTGGGTTAGAAAGGGATACCTTAATGGCGTGCCTGGGAGAGCAGGCCGAAGCGGTTATCGCAGACTTCGAGGCGGGCGAAGGAGCGGGGATCACAGCGACGCCCACCACAGTGATCAACGGGCGCGCCATCGCTGGCGCTTTGCCTTGGGAGATATTCGAGCGGTTGCTCGAGGAGGCAATAGCCAAAAAATGAGGTTAAAAAATTACTCCCCAAAGTTGGTCGTTTTGGCGCTGAGCTTTATCCTGGCTTTAGGTCTTTTTTTATTTTTGGATGGTACTGGATGTGAGGCGAATGCGGCCCCCTCTACCGCGTGTAGGTGGGAGAGGTATTGCTCCAATGTGTACAACTGCTGGCGGGAAACCCAGTGCCAGAATATCTATCGCTGCGAGGATCAGTATTCCTGCTGGACGGAGTACTCCTGCCAGCGTTGGTATAGCTGTCACAACGAACGCGTCTGTGGCTGGGAAAGCGAGTATGTCTGTTCCGGGTGGGGATGGTGGCGAAGTTGTGGCTATGAATGGTCATACTCCTGCAGCAACCAGCGAGTCTGTGGCTGGGATCAATGGTGCGGGCCGGAACGGGTCTGCGGATGGAGCCGGTCATGCGGCTGGGAGCAATCCTGTGCCCCGAGGAATGTGTGCGGGTGGCAGGAATCTTGTGAAATGATCTTGCAATGCGATCCGGACCCTGAAATCGCTCCTACCATCGAGGTCATCGGCTATACCCCTTATCCGGGTAACCCAGGCTCGAATCCCCAGCCAACACTCCAGCCTACCAGCGAACCTGACAATGATGATGACGATCAAGGAGGCAATAACGCACCCCAACCGACGTCACCGCCACCGGCAACCACGTCCGTACCCCCAACGGCAACACCCGTGCCGCCAACGCCCACTCCGGTCCCCGCCCTGAACGCTGACCTGGATTCCGACTACAGCTCCCTGGTGTTTTATGCCAGCCGGGTGGGCGAACCCCCACAGGGACTGGACGGCGAAGTCAGCGGTGGGGATGGTGGCGCTTACACAGTGATCCTGCACGTGCGCAATCCAGAGAGTAGTGAAAGTACCTACAACCTGACCACAAACGGCACATTCGACTTCGATTCCGGTGATGCCGGTGATCCCAACTTTGGCACTACAGTGGAAGGAACCTGGACAGCCTGGATCGAGGCCAGCGATTCGGTTGGCACCACGGCCACCAGCGCCTCGGTGACCTGGGAGGTCGGATGGTATCCATCGCACGAGACGCCCTGATGGGAACGGTGGTAAGGAAAAAAGAAAGCGGGCAAATCGCAGTGCTGATCGTGGTCCTGGCCATGCTTTTTACCGGCCTGGCCGGGGCGCTAATCGATGTGTATGTACTGCTGGAGGCGCGCAACTGGGCATACCAGGCAGCCCAACAAGCCGCCCTGGTGGGTGTTTCAAAGGGGCGGGAGTGGTCGGGAATCACATCTGAGCGGGGTTGCCTGGAGCCGATGACCTTGAACGCCGGGACAGCCCGCAGCGAGGCGGAGAGTCTTCTGCAAAAGGAAATGAACTTACGCGGGATTTCGGACTACGACCACGAGGTGCGCGTGTTGCCGGGTGCCGTCGGCGGCAGCATTTCCGGATTCCCGCCAGAGACGGTGCGCCTTGGCGAAGGGCGCGGGGGGTGGAGTATGTCTGAGCCTTCGGTAGGTATTTACCTGTCCTTCCCCGTACAGACATTCCTGATGTCCTTTTTCGGTCGCCCCCAGGTGCAGATCGATATTTTCGCCGCTGGCAGTATTCACCAACCGGCGAATGTGTGCCCGTGATGAAGGAGATTGTATGAATCGAAATATTGTTACTGTTGTGGTTGTAATACTGGTATTCGCCATGGTGAGCACAATTGCCTGGAATGAATATGTGCACGCCATGCCGGAGGCAGCCCTGCGGGCAAGCGGGCCTACGGCCGGGTGGTGGGGAGCAGGGGAGCACGCGGGCATGGGAGTTCGGGAGAACACTTCTAACACACCTAATCCCATGCTTACCAAATCTCCATCTCCTATGTTCACAAGCACCCTGCCTATCCGGCATCCCATACACACAAGCATTCCTTCTTCCACGCCCCCTCGCGAAGCATCCCCGCCGGGGGGTAGCACCCATACACTCTTAAACCATAACATCCCTACCACCACGCTCCCTGCAACCTCGACGCCCACTCAAACGCCTTCACCAACAATTACCATCCCGCTGATGCAGGTGGTGTCTCAATTCGGAGTCAATCTCCGGGATGCCCCCGGTGGCGAAGTGATTCAAGGTTTGGTAAATGGCACATTAGTGCAGCCGTACCTCGGAAGCGAGGAAGAAGCCGGTGGCCTCCACTGGCTACACGTGGTCACCCTGGACGGCATGGAAGGCTGGTTGGCCGTGAACAACCTGATCCCGGTGTCTGGCACTCCCTCAGCGACACCCTAAGGGTTCCGTGTTCAGTATTCAGTGAACACTCAAGAAAGGGTACACACTATGAAAACATCTACTGCCAACTGGATGAATTGGAGATCGAATAGCGTTTTCTCCATTATGGCCGCAGTGATCATGCTCATCGTCACCGCTGTATTGGCATACGTCACGCCCCCCTTGGGTAGTTTCCTGCTGTTGTGCTCGACTGGACCTGTTTTGCTGCTGGCAATCAGCGCCATTCACTGGGCAGTTCGAGAAAAATCTGGTCTTGGGTTTGCGATACCGGCCACAGTTGCTATTTTGCTGATCTATATCGTTTTGCTATACGCATACATGCCTGGCGATCCCGTGCCCTTGACGCTGGATGATCTGGACCATGTCCGCGTGGGTTTCCGCTATGAAGACATCGCGGGGGAGATCGGCGGGGGAGACTGGCTATCCGATGCCGAGTTCTTCACGGTGGCGTATGAAGTGGATGGGGATATGGTTCTCCTGCTGGTTTTCGAGGACGGCGTACACCTATCGGCAGCAACGCTGCATGAGATCACCGAAGACGTGGAGGACATGTTGGCCGGGAAGAATCTAGCGATTTCCTGAGACTGCGCTCAGTAAAAAAAGCCCTGCGGGCAC
>CAZLNX010000313.1:0-7415 GCA_964560795.1 uncultured Anaerolineales bacterium
CTCATTGTGCCGCTACGTCAATGTATCATAGTGTCCCGCCTTACGTGGATAGCCCTATGTCCGAAACCATAACCGTTCTAATCGTTGATGATCACCCCATCGTGCGACAGGGGTTGCGCCAGTTGCTTGAAGTGCAAGATAATATTCAAATTGTTGGTGAGGCTGAGGATGGGCAATCCGCAGTAGAAAAAATAGGCGAACTGCTCCCTGATGTGGTGCTGATGGACCTGGTCATGCCCGGGATGACAGGCGTAGAGGCTACGAGAGAGATACGCGAGGTCAGCCCGCATACACAGGTCGTGGTACTCACCAGCCATCATGAGGATGCCTTAGTTTTTCCCGCTATCAAGGCTGGGGCATTGAGCTACCTGCTGAAAAGCTCTCTTCCTGAAGAAGTCATCGAGGCCGTTAGGGCTGCGGCAAGGCACGAAGCTCGATTGCACCCCCGTATTGCCAAACGTCTCATGGAAGAAATCTCTGGGGATGCACCATCATTGGAAAGCCTTACCAGCCGCGAGCTAGAGGTCCTGAAACTCATTGCCCAAGGGCAAGATAACCGTCGAATCGCCGCGTCCCTGGTAGTCAGTGAAAAAACCGTCAAGACCCATGTCAGCAATATCCTCAGCAAGCTGCAGCTGGCTGACCGCACTCAGGCTGCTATCTTCGCTATCAAACAGAGAATTGTTCCACTAGATGACGAGAGTTGATAGCTTCTGAGAGGGGAATAGAAGATAATCTAATTGTGGCTTTTCATCTCGAATGGGAACGATTTTTCCGAATGACACAAATGATTTTCCTAAATCAATAATATTCGTGTCATTGGTGGCATTCGATGCAATTCGTGATCTAGGATGAAACAAGATACTGCATATTAGAATCTCGGAAAACAAATAATGCGCGAAGTTGCTATCGTAGGAATCGGACAAACGCCGGTCTCAGAACATTGGGATAAATCTCTGCTGGTGCTAGCCGGGGAGGCTGTATTTGCTGCCCTGGAAGATGCTGGCTTAAAAGCCACGCAGGCCTTGTATGTGGGCAATATGCTCTCGGGTGTGCTAGACAAACAAAACCACATGGGCACGTTGATCGTCGATTGGGTTGGCATGCGCGGACATGAGGCCTTCAAGATCGAGGCAGCCTGTGGATCAGGAGCGGCAGCCTTTCGCATGGGGTTGATGGCTGTAGCTTCAGGCGAGATCGACAGCGCTGTGGTGGTCGGCGTGGAGAAGATGACCGATTCGCTCCCCAAGGAAACCACCGCCGGCCTGGCCACCGCCGCCGATGCGGATTGGGAAATCATCCATGGTCTTTCGTTCATCGGTATCAATGCCCTGATCATGCAACGCTATATGCATGAATATGGCTGGAAGCACGAAAACTTCGCCCCCTTCTCGATCAACGCACACAACAATGCGCTGCACAACCCCAACGCCCGATTGCACATCCCGCTTACCAAAGAACGCTACCTCAAAGCTGCCATGGTATCTGATCCCATCAACTTGATGGATTCATCAGCGATCGGAGATGGTGCTGCAGCAGTCGTAATCGTCCCAGCAGATGCAGTGCATCAGCCTGATGGTCTTCCTAAGATCACTGTGGCTGGGTCTGGGGCTGCTACGGCATCGATTGCTGTTCATGACCGGCGTGACCCCCTGTGGTTGACTGCCGCGGAAAAATCTGCCAAGCAGGCTTATCGCCAGGCTGGTGTGGGACCCGATGATATTGACCTGTTCGAAGTACACGATGCCTTCTCGATCATGTCTGCGCTATCCCTAGAGGCTTCAGGTTTTGCTGAGCGCGGGCAGGGTCCCCGATTGGGTCTGGATGACGAGATCGGCGTCTCTGGACGCA
This sequence comes from uncultured Anaerolineales bacterium, assembly GCA_964560795.1. Taxonomy (GTDB): domain Bacteria; phylum Chloroflexota; class Anaerolineae; order Anaerolineales; family UBA11858; genus NIOZ-UU35. Next base: position 1,852 of record CAZLNX010000313.1, read on the forward strand.
TACCCATCACTACGCGCGGTGGATTGAAGGCACGCGGCCATCCTGTAGGCGCTACGGGCATGTATCAAATCGTCGAGGTCGTTGAGCAGCTGTGCGGGCAGGCAGATGGCTCCCAAGTGTCAGGCGCTACGATTGGTATGGCTCAGAATATAGGCGGCAGTGGGGCGACGATTTTGACGCATATTTTCAGGAAAAACTAACTACGAAGGACACCAAGAAACACAAAGGGGAAAATATAATTTCGTGTCTTTCGTGGAAAATGAAGGATGACTCCTAAAACGAATCAAGGAATGAAAAAAAGCTTTACACCCGAAGCTAGCGTAACTGACCTCGGGCATGGCATATGGAACCTGGAGATTCCGCCTGGCCCTGAGGGTCGCTATCGCCTGGCTCAACTGGATGACTACTCCCCTTTACCCCGAGTAAATTTTCCCTGGAATCCCCCAGTAACATTATCCCTGCAAGCCCGCGTCTCAAATCCAGATATCCCTGGCACCTGGGGTTTTGGTTTCTGGAACGATCCCTTCAGCTTATCGCTAGGGTTCGGCGGCGGTTCGCGACGATTTCCTGCGCTGCCCAACGCAGCCTGGTTTTTCTTCGCATCGCAACAAAACTATCTATCCTTTCGAGATGATCTTCCCGCCAACGGGCTCCTGGCAGCTACATTTCGTTCTCCAATATGGCCGCCACCGGTACTAGCCCTGGGCGTTCCTGCGCTACCTTTCTTGCTATGGAGATATTCAGCACGAATGCTCCGGCGGTTGGCTAGCCGCATCATTCAACAGGACGCAGCCCATATCGGTATGGATGTCACCCAATGGCGTCATTACCGATTGAACTGGCAAGGGGATCGGGTCAATTTTTGGGTGGATGAAACCAAGGTGTTCGAAACACCAATCGCCCCTAGATCCCCCTTAGGTTTTGTACTGTGGATTGATAACCAATACGCTGCCTTTCCCCCCCATGGCGGTTTGAAATATGGCACATTAGCCGCTGAAGATGTCTATCAGCTAGAGATCAGAGAAATGCAAATCAAAAAACCATGATATTTCTCGATGATTATTTCGTGTTAAAACAATCCTTAGTAGGCTAATCTGCTACTCTTCTTCTACATCGAATAACAATAGATAGGCTGCGGCTCCACAAGCGATCAACGCTTCTCCTTCAACCTTTCCAACATAGTCATCTCGTCCGAGGGGGACATGGCGATATATTTTTCCATCCTCAGTAACACGACCAATATAGTCATCCGGGCCAAAGCGTTGGAGGTAGATATGTCCATCTTCTTGGTTTACGCCTCCGACATAATCATCAGGGCCAAGCAAGCGCTGATACACTTTGCCAGTTTGGAAATTAACCCGTCCGATTTTTTTATCAGGTCCAAAGCGAGTTTCGAAAACATCACCCGATTTAAGATCAATACGCCCAATCTTTTTGTCGGGCAGTGCGATACGGTGTTGGTAAATTTCAGTCATTTGATAATCCCAGATGTGTTGTGGATGTTTATTAACAGAATCCCTCACAGTGTATCATAATAGTATTTAACAGTAATCTTAGTAGGGCCTGGGGATATGTGGACGAATGCATTTTCCGATGAAAATTGGGGCATATGTAGGGGGTAGCATACCAAGGAAACCATATAAAGGGTAAAAGGGAGTGACATTTATCCCCAGCACTACCGGGGATAGAACGCGAGGGCTTTAGCCCTGTTGGGGATAGATTTATATATGGGCTGTGATACGATTCACAACCCATATATGGGGGTGTGATATTTGTGAGAATCAAATTAATAGAACGAGTTTTCAACAATTCGAGGCAGTTTTCCACAGATTTAGGCGAGTTATCCACAGGAAAGTGAACTTACCTTGTTGTCTTGATGAGAATTACCTGCCCATATCTGGGTTGATTCTCCAATAATTCTTTGACTCTGTGAAGTAATTGACACGATTTGGGCAAATGGATATAATGTAGAATGTTAGATAAACATCTAAGTTAGGCAGATATCTAAATGAATACACCTTCGTTATTCTGGGATTTGGGTACAGGCTACGATTTTTTCGTCAGCCTGTATGTTTTGCATGAGCCGGATGAGTTTGGCCTGCGCCCTTCATGGGCTGCGGGCGTGCGCTCACGGCTGCCAGTTGAAGATCGTGAGATATTAGAGCAAGTGCATTCCGTGGTGCATTTCCCTTTTAGCTGGGTTTATTCCCTTCAGGATACCAAAGACAGCGCCGCGGTGATATGGTCATTGCGACAATTAGCCCCGGAAGAACGCATTCCAACTCTGGCAAGATCATCGGGAATGTCGGTTGAAGCGCTGAATATTCTCGATGATGTAGCCCACCGTGGAAGCTGGGATCCCGAGGATCTGGAATCTCTTAGGGAAGAGTTAAAAGCTAACAAATTTCCAGCCCTCGCAAAGAAAGCCGAGGTTATCCTTTATCTTTGGTCGGACCTCGCTACGTTAGGAGAGCGCTATTTCGCGGCCTTGAAGACATATCATGACGCCTTTTTTGCTGAAGAGGAAGAGCGGATTTGGCCAGCCTTGCAGGCTGCACTCCAAAACGCCCAGCAATGGGCTAAAGAGCTGACCTTTGAGAAGCTTATTGAGCGTGTATCACGCGGTGTGCGTTTTGAAGATGGCATGGATGTGACAGAATTGGTAATGGTGCCTTCTTACTGGATTACGCCTTTGGTGGTCAACAAAGGGCTTGAAAAGGTTGAAAAACAGTTGTTTTTGTATGGGGCGCGTCCCGAAGATGATTCGTTGGTCCCTGGAGAGCATGTTCCGGATAGTATGCTGCGAACGTTGAAAACCCTGGCGGACCCAACTCGGCTGCGGATCCTGCGTTATCTCTCGGGTGAGACGATGTCTCCGGCACAGTTGGCCAAGCTCTTGCGTTTGCGTGCGCCAACGGTAACACACCATCTCAGCGCATTACGCCTGGCAGGATTGGTGTATCTCACCTTAGGTGAGAAGAAACGAAAATTATATGCAACTCGTTTTGAAGCGATTTCAGGGACGTTCTCAACTCTGGAAGAGTTTCTGAACGGGAAATCGTTAGAGGAATAGAATGTCTACAACCTGGTTTGACTCGATGAGTTCAACGCTTCGAGAATATGGTACACGCTTGCGGGCCTTTCGGCCCAATGCCCGCCTGTATTTGATCAATGTGATCATTACCGGGGTTTCGATGGGGGTATATCGACTGTTATTCAACTTCTATGCGCTCAGTTTTGGCTTTGATGAGGCGCTCTTAGGACGTCTGATCACCACAGCCAGTTTTACAGCGCTAATTGCCGCCCTGCCGATGGGCTATCTGGCGGATTTGATCGGCAGGAAGTTTTCCTTGGTTTTGGGTGGCTTATTCATTGGTCTATCCGTTTTCGGGATTGTTCTCTTTCCCAACGAGCCGATGTTCTATGCCATGAATATCTTATCTGGCATCGCTCAAAGCTTGTGGGGCATTACCATGGCTCCATTCCTGGTGGAGAACAGCGGCGAGGAAGAGCGAACCTATCTTTTCAGTTTCAGCCAAGGATTGCAGATGTTCTCTGCCTTTGCTGGAAACTGGGTTGGTGGATATCTTCCGAGTTGGATGGGTACTTGGCAGAATGTCTCGGCGATGGATAGCCTGGCTTATGGTTGGTCGCTGGTCATTGTGGCGATTACTTTTACCCTGGGGATTACCCCACTACTCTTTCTCAAGCGACAACGATTGGAGAGTGAGCAGCGTTCCGTCTTCGCTCCACTTAAATACGCTGCTGAAAATCCTGCTATGTTAGGGAAATTGGTTGTACCCCTGCTGATCACCTCTATTGGTGCGGGTTTGATTATGCCCTTTATGAACATCTTCTTCCGAGTGGTTCACAAGCAGCCAGATCCCGTGATCGGTACCTTATTTGCCTGGGGGTCCTTAGCTATGGCCATAGGTTTCCTGGTTGCACCCCCCATGGCGGACCGTATGGGCAAGATCCAATTTGTAGTGATCACGCAGGGTTTGTCTGTTCCATTCCTGGCATTACTCGGTTTCTCTCCCTGGTTCTGGGTGAGTGCTGGAGCCTATTATGTTCGTCTGGGCTTGATGAACATGAGCACCCCTGTGTATCAGGCTTTTGTGATGGAACAGGTAGACCCTTCGGCAAGGGCAACCGTGGCTAGTCTGACCAGCATGGCCTGGAGTTTTGGTTGGGCCTTCAGCCCGACGGTGAGTGGTGCTTTGCAGGTGAGATACGGATTTGGACCACCCTTCATAGGCACGATAACCCTTTATATTGTTGCCATTAGCATGTATTGGTTTTTCTTTTGGCGCAAACAAACGCTCCCTGATCCAGTTCCCGTGAGCAGCTCTTAGAGATGGCGCTGAAAATAGTTAAAAGAACCCGAAACACACTAGCAGAATATGCTGCGCGGGTGCGTATGTTCCGGCCTAACGCACGCCTATATTTGGTCAGTGTGCTGGCCACAGGCGCTGCGATGGGGGTTTACCGGTTGCTATTCAACTTTTATGTGCTCAGCCAGGGTTATGATGAAGCTCTATTGGGAAACCTGATCACCACGCATCAGTTCACCGCCTTACTCTTATCCTTGCCGTTAGGTTATCTGGTTGATAGGGTTGGGAGAAAGCCTGTGTTGATGGCGCGCAGTGTTTTGTTGGGTATGTCCGTGGCCTTCATGGCGCTATGGCCTTCAATTAGGATGTTCTATGCCATGAATGCCCTTTTTGGGGTTGTGCAGGGCATTTCTGCGGTTGCTCAGGCTCCATTCCTGATGGAAAACAGTGGCGAAGAAGAGAGAACTTATCTTTTCAGCCTCAGTTCGGGTCTGCGCATGGGGGCTGTGTTTGTAGGCAGTTGGCTTGGCGGCTACTTGCCTACATGGATGGCATCTATCCGTGGGGTTGATCCAACGAGCAGTGCAGCCTATGGGACGGCATTACTAGCAGTGGGGATAATAGCGTTTATGGGATTCCTACCCTTAGTGTTTATTCGACCACCTCAACGGACACAACTGGGTGAGTCATCTAGATTTGCTCCCTTCCAATATGCACTCAAGCAGCCGAAATTGCTGGGGAAATTGCTGTTCCCCTCGGTGCTGATATCGATTGGGGCGGGCTTGTTCATGCCTTTTATGAATGTCTTCTTCAGGGTAGTACACGAGCAGACAGATCAGGTGATCGGCACTTTGTTTGCCTGGGGTTCTCTGGCCATGGGAATCGGCCTGATGATCGCACCACCCATCGCAGATCGTATTGGGAAGATCCGTCTGGTGATGATCACACAAGGCTTGTCGATTCCATTCATGATCATGTTGGGCTTCTCTCCGATTTTCGGGATCAGCGCTGGGGCATATTACGTGCGCATGGCATTGATGAATATGAGCAACCCCATATATCAGACCTTCGTCATGGAGCAGGTAGATGCTTCCGCCCGGGCAACGGTTGCCAGCCTGGTGAGTTTAGTGTGGAGCTTTGGCCGCTCCTTTAGCCCCACAATTAGCGGCTATTTGCAGGTAGAGTATGGTTTTGGACCACCCTTTGCTATCGCTATCTCCCTTTATGCCG
>CAZLNX010000314.1:0-7400 GCA_964560795.1 uncultured Anaerolineales bacterium
TCAGCCACGATCCTTTGGCTACCGCTGCTGTCCCGCCTTAAGTGGATAGCCACATCCAGCAAATCGAGATTTTACCCCACAGCTACGACTTGACAGCCTTCAGCCAGGGAGAAGTCGACAGTACGGCCATCTATTCAACCGGGGGGTTACTCCGATTGCGCCAACAGGGATACCAGATGAACTTGATCTGGCCTAGTGATTATGGCGTGCATATGTATGCAGACACAGTCGTCACTACAGATCTACTGCTGGCTGATAACCCAGACCTGGTTTTGCGCTTTTTAAGAGCAACCTTGCGGGGATGGCAATTTGCAATCGAGAATCCAGATGTGGGCGTGTCCAACACGATGATCTATGCCAAGGAAGCCGATCAGGAACTCCAAACCCAGATGCTGGAAGCCAGTCTCCCCCTGATCCACACCGGTGAAGATCACATCGGCTGGATGAAAGCCGAGATTTGGGCCGGGATGGAACAGATGCTGCGCGAACAAAACATGCTGCCCCAGCCGCTGGATTTGACGCAGGTGTATACGATGCAGTTCCTGCAGGAGATTTACAAATGACATCAGAGAAAAATAGCCAGGGAGCAGAGGAGCATCCATCTCCTCTGCATCCTCGCGCTCCAACTTTATTTTTCGCAATCGCCCTCGGTTTGCTGGCGGCTGCCGCACTCGTACGCTTTTGGATCGTTCCGCAGATGAACTTGTTGCCAACGAACTACGCCAGCGAGTTGCAATTTGACGCGGATGATAATTTTCGCGAGACCCCAGATGGCGAGTGGATGCTGACAACTATTATCTCAAGCCGCGTGGATCAGACGATTGTCATCACGGATGATACCCAAATCATCCAGAGTGATCTGCATTGGTATAACGATACAGGTCAGGTGATCTTCGAAAACACCGGACTGTATGGCGTTGACCGCCGCACGCGTATGAATGTCATCGAGTACGGCGACACGCAGCGTACCGGGCAATTTTTCTTTCCGCTGGATGTCCAGCCGACAAATTATACATATTGGGATCCGATGTTCATAGGACCGCGCCTGGCAACTTTCGAACACGCAGGGACTCTGGACGGATTATCAGTCTACGTCTTTCGTTTCAACGCAACCGGCCTGGACGAAACTGTTGGCTACAGCTTCCTCCCCGATGTACCCGAACGCTACACCGCTCACACAGATGGTGAGGGGACATTGTGGATTGAGCCGACATCAGGCATCGTGGTGGATTATGCAGAGCATGGCATGAGTTACTTTACAGATTCAACCACCGGCAAGCATGTGGCAGACTTTCACGAATGGCGCGCCCATTACACCCCAGAGACGCGGGCTGCGCAATTACGCATCGCATTACAAACGCGCCTGCGTATGCTCGCGATGGGCGTGTGGCTGCCATCTGCGTTACTAGCCACCGGCGTAGGCACACTCGGCATCGGACTGTGGAGATGGAGACGAAACACATGACAAGGGTGCGTCTCGGCATCAGGTTAAAACTAACCCTGGTTTTCGTTCTCTTTGCTGCGGTGCTTTTGGTAGGGGTGAGTATTCTCTCTTTTGAGAACGCACGCTCAGCATTGCAGGCGGCGACAGTGTCCGAACTCCTTTCAACAGCGATTGAGAAAGAAGCTGCCCTGAACAGTTGGATCGCCGATCGAGCGGCAGATATCCTCACCATAACTGCCTATACCCATTTTCAGGATAAGGTCGCTGAACTAATCATCACCAGCGAGCCCACTGCGAGAAAGGTAGCCCACGGCCACATCTTGGAAGATCTACACAACTGGGTCGGCGCGCCACACGGCATCCAGACCCTCCTGATTATCGAACCTGAAACCGGCCAGGTGATTGCCGCCACCGAAACGAGCGAGGAAGGCAAGTTCAAGGAGAGCCACCCCTACTTTATCAACGGCAAGGACGGCATCTACGTGCAGAACCCATACTATGACCTCGCCCTTGAGGGTACCATTATGACGATTTCCGCGCCGATCATGTCAAGGGATGGACAGGTACTAGCGGTAGTAGCCGGGCACCTGTCCATGGCTGGTCTGAACGACATCGTCAACCGGCGCACGGGGCTGCACCGCACAGACGACGCTTTTTTGGTGAACACATCCAATCTGTTTATCACCCAACCACGTTTGGCAACTGATCTATCCGTGCTTCGGCGTGGCATACACTCAGAAGAGATTGACCGATGTCTGGCGCATAATAGTGGCACTGCTGCCGCCGCCGATTACCGTGGTGTACCAGCGCTGATTGTTTATCGCTGGCTGCCAGAACGCCAACTTTGCCTGGAAGTAAAAATCGATCAGGCCGAGGCATTCGCGGCGGAGCACTCTCTCAGCAATACACTTCTGATCACCGGAGTCGCAATACTATTGTTGGCGTCCGCGCTCGCATTTATGTTGGCGCGCACGATCACCGAACCCGTGCGCTTGTTGGTGAAGGGCACAGAGGCGATCGGCGCAGGCGATCTCGACCATCGCATCGACGTAAAATCAAAAGACGAACTCGGTCAACTAGCGCTGGCTTTCAACCAAATGGCTGCCAATCTGGGCCGCTCACGGGGCGAACTCGTAGCGGCAATCGAAGAACTCGAAGCTTTCTCGTACACCGTTGCGCACGACCTGCGCTCCCCACTGCGGGCCATAGACGGCTTTTCACGTGTCCTGCTTGAAGATTGCGAAGGGATCCTGCCAGCTGAGGCGGCTCGTTATCTGGGGCTGGTGCGCAGCAATACCCAGCAAATGGGCCAGTTGGTGGATGATTTACTTCACTTCGCACATTTGGGTCGCCAACCTCTGAAAAAGCAGCTGGTTGACCCGACTGACCTGGTGCAACAGGCTCTGGCTGATTTACACACCGAGCAGGAAGGACGGCAAATTAAAATCACGATTGGTGATATGCCAGCCTGCGAAGGCGATCCAATTCTTCTCAAACAAGTTTTTGTTAACCTACTGGACAACGCACTTAAGTTCACCCGCCACCGAGAGTTGGCGGAAATTGAAGTAGGCTACGACTCTGCCTATTTCGTCCGCGACAACGGGATCGGCTTTGACATGCAGTACGTTGATAAACTCTTTCACATTTTCCAGCGCCTGCAGCGCGCCGAAGATTACGATGGGACGGGCGTGGGACTAGCCAGTGTTCAACGCATTATCAGCCACCACGGTGGGCACATTTGGGCCGAAGCGGAATTGAACCAGGGCGCAACCTTCTACTTCACTCTTTAAGGAGTTTCCCATGACAAACGAAGATTTCGATATCCTGTTGGTCGAAGATAACCCGAATGATGTGGAACTGACCATCCTCGCCTTCAAGAAGTACAACCTCGCTAACCGCGTTCAAGTCGTGCGCGACGGGGCTGAAGCGCTGGAGTATCTTTTCGCGACCGGCGCATATGCAGATCGAGACATCAATCAGCACCCAAAAGTGATTTTACTTGACCTGAAACTGCCCAAAGTGGACGGACTGGAAGTGCTCAAGCGTATAAAGACTGACCCGGCCACGAAAACGATTCCTGTAATCATGCTCACATCATCGCACGAGGAGCGCGATATCGTCGAGAGTTACAAATTGGGTGTCAATAGCTACATTTGCAAACCGGTGAATTTTGAACAGTTCACCGAAGCCGCGCGCACAATTGGGATGTATTGGCTGTTGTTGAACCAGCCAATCAAGAAGTAAACCGATGAAGACAGAATCACCGAACGCAGCCCAGCGAAAGAAAAAATCGAAAAACAACTGACTGAGCTGCCGCAGTTGAATTATTCTGATAAAGGATGAGAATGATGCAAAAACAAGACTCCATAAATTCCAAGAGTAAGCAACTCGAGGATGAGCTGCGAAAGATAGAATGGCTTTTGACGAAAAGTTTTGGAGATGAAGAACTCTACAATCCTTCATACGGCAATCTTGCTGAACTCAATACTGCGCGTTTGATACTGGATTCGGTCGGGGAAGATATTCTGATCAAATTAGCAGATGACTACATTTCGTTACTCGGGACCTCTGGGGCGATTTACGAAAAAAATGGAGACTATGCCCTAGGTATCTTCTCGTCCGGGTGGTGTCAATTTCTGGACAACGCCTCGAGAAATCTGTGCGACACCGACAACAACACTGAAGCTCTTGCTAGTGGCAATTGGCACTGCCATGAATCGTGCTGGAGCGAGGCATCGAAAACATCCATAGAAACTGGCCAACCCGTAGACATCGAATGTAACGGCGGCATCCATCTTTATGCCGTACCCATTTGGGCTGGCAATGAGATTGTTGGCTCCGTAAACGTTGGCTGGGGCGATCCTCCAATAAATTCGGAGAAACTTCAGCAAATTGCAGAAAAATTTAGTGTGAATGTAGGAGAACTCAGCAAAAAGAGTCGCGCCTATGAATCACGCCCGGCTTTTATAATCCAAATGGCAAAACGCCGTATCCATACTGCAGCAATGCTGATCGGAGAAATTGTAGAACGCAAGCGGGTCGAACAAAAACTGGAAACAGAGATATTTGAACGCAAGAAAATCGAAGCAGATATGCGTTCAAATATGGAGGATCTTGAGCGTTTCAGTGCATTGGTGATTGATCGCGAGGAACAGATGATCAAACTCAAGGAAGAGATCAACAATCTGCTCTTGAAGATGGGAAGAAAGGAAAAGTATAAGATTGCTACGTGAAAATCCTTTTCACCCACTACCTCTTAGTCAAGAGCATGTCATATGATCGTAGTAACTGTTTTAGGTGTTTTTCGCTATGAAAGAAAATATATATATCAAACATGAAGTGCCGGAATCCTACATCGATAAGTGGCAACACACAGTCAATTTAATGGCTGGAATATTTGATGTACCGGCAGGGTTGATTATGCAAGTATTGCCAGAAGAGATTGAGGTATTGGTCGCCAGCGAGACCGAAAACAATCCATACGTACCGCATGAAAAAGCAGATTTGAACACAGGTTTATACTGCGAAACAGTGATGTCGACACGTTCCCAACTATGTGTTGAAAACGCTCTTGAAGATGATGCATGGAAAAATAATCCTGATGTGAAGTTAAATATGATCTTTTATTTAGGGGTGCCACTGGTTTGGCCTGACGGCACTGTTTTTGGAACAATATGTGTTCTTGATGATAAAACACGCTCCTTTTCACAAACATACCAGCACTTATTGTGGCACTTTAAAGATGTTGTTGAAGCTGATTTGCAACTAATCATCGCCCAGGCTGAACAATATCAAGATTCCGAAGAAAATCTCCAAATGGAGTTGTCGGAAAATAAAGCCCTGGCTGAAATCGCCAATGGATTAATTTCACCGGCATTTTCCATTGCAGATATGGCAAAACTGGTACTCAAGGTAGCCAAGGAACTGACCGGCAGTGCACATGGTGTTGTCGCATCTATTAACCTGGACAACCAAGATCTTGTTGGGCACACCCTGACAGCCATGATGGGGAAAGAGTGCACTGTGAAAGATCGGACCGTCGCCTATCCTATCGGCGAAGACGGCAAATATCCCGGGCTGTGGGGGCATGCGTTGAACACCTTACAGAGTTTTTACACAAACGCTCCCAATTCCCATGAACAATCCACGGGGATTCCACCGGGGCACGTAGCGCTGAATAACTATCTGAATGTTCCGGCAATTTTTCAAAATAAACCGGTAGGCCAGATTGCCCTTGCAAACAAAGAAGGCGCCTACACAAAGCGCGATCTAGCAGTCATTGAGCGGTTGGCTGCTCTTTTTGCCCTTTCCGTACAACGTAAACAGATGGAGCAGGCGCTAAGCCAAAGTGAAGAAAAATTCAGGGGCATATTCAATGACGCCCTGGATATGATTCACATTGTTAATGCCCAGGGCCGCATCGTTGACGCCAATCCCATTGAGCTAGAGGTTATGGGTTACTCCAGGGAGGAGTACATCGGCAAGTCACTGCTTGATTGTATCCACCCAGATTTCAAGGAAGAAACGACCGCTACGTTCAAACAGGTATTGGCTGGAAAAACAATCCGGAATTACGAGACAGCCCTGGTCATAAAAACAGGCGACAAGATTGAGGTTGAGGTCAGTGCTTTTCCCCAATTCGTGGATGATGAAATTGTCTCCGCCCGAGCAATAATCAGGGATGTTACGGATCGCAAGAAATCGGAAATGGAGTTGACTGAGCACAGAGAGTATCTGGAAGAGATGGTCGAGAAACGTACAGCAGAACTGCAGAGCAAAATGGAAGATCTGAAACGATCAGAAGCTGCATCGCAGAAACGGGCGGATAAGCTGATCAAAATGCGCCGGGCCATGTTGAACATAATGGAAGATTTTAAAGATGCCAGGATAAAGGCTGAAGAGGGTGCTACGGATTTACAGAAGAGAGAGGCACAATGGCGTGCACTTTTTGGGAATGCAGCCATTGGCATTGCGCTGGTTGATATGGATGGTCGACCATTCGTCAGCAATTCAGCGTTGAGCCAGATGCTGGGCTACAGCGTGGAAGAGCTTGCAGGCATGCGCTTCACCGAGTTTACTCATCAAGAGGATGCGATGGCCGATTTTGAACTTTACAATGAGTTGATTGCTGGCAAGCGTGATTCCTATCAGATGGAGAAGCGTTACATCCGTAAGGATGGCCAACATATCTGGGGAGGGCTTTCTGTTTCCCTGGTTCGCGATGCTGATGGCATCCCCCAATTCGCCATTGGCATGGTGGAGGACATTACCGGGCGCAAGCTGGCCGAAGAAGAACTGCGCCAAAGAACCGAAGAGCTTGAGATATTCAACAACGCTATGGTCGATCGTGAACTGCGCATTATAGAAATGAAAGAAGAAGTCAATAAGTTTTGTGAAATGGTAGGGCAGGAACCACAATACCCACCGGAATGGAAGGAGCCATGAAGACAAAATATCAGAAGTTTTCTCTCCGTTATTATCATTTGACCATCCAACAGCAGGGGGTGTTCTATACATCAGCTTGCTCTATTACCTCAGCTAAGATGAAAGGAGGTAGGATAAATATTCAGATATTCTAAAAAAAGCAAAAATACGTACGCAAGAAAGGAGGCACAAATGAATAAAAATCTGCACGATCGTTTAGTATCCGCGGTACTGGATGCCGACAGGGCACGTGCCAATCAGTTAATTGATGATTGGGCTGCCGTGAACGGGTATGACCGCGCCGTGATCGAAGTTGTCAGCCCCGTTCTCGAAGATATCGGCAACATGTATGCAGAAGCAGGAGAGTTTTCTCTGGCGCAGGCATACGTTGGCGGCAAAATCGCCGAGGACACCCTGGCCAAAGTGCTAAAGCATCAAGATCTGGCAACCCAGAAAAAGCATCAAAGAGTAGTTGTCATCGGCTTTGGTGCATAAATCCGAAAGGCAGCTATAATAGGCGCAATGATTTTCT
>CAZLNX010000315.1:0-7374 GCA_964560795.1 uncultured Anaerolineales bacterium
TTTTTGTTGCTCAACGCTTCTGTTTTGCCTGAGTTACTGCAGTAGAGTCACCATAGATACGCACAATTAGTGGATTTAGAAGATCCATCAATGACCCAATAATCGAATATTCTGACCGCACATGATCCAGTAGAATGATTTGGCCTCCGGGCTTGACCACTCGTTGCAACTCTTTCAGTCCTAAGATTGGGTCGGGGACGGAGCAAAATACAAAGGTGGCAACAGCAGCATCGAAGGAATCATCTTCGAATTCCAGAGATTGCGCATCCCCTATGCGGAGATCCATATCCATATTCAGGTTGGTTGCCTTTTTCCGGGCTTGATCCAGCATCCCGGGGGTGAGATCGATTCCTGTGATATTGACCTCAGGGGGGTAGTAATCCATATTTTTGCCGGTCCCCACCCCCACTTCAAGAACTTGGGGACCCTTCACAAGGGACCATAATCGCTTCCGCCAGGGGATAAAGCGCCGTTCTGGCATGGTTTCCATCAAGTCATATATTTTGGAGATGCGCTGGTAACGGGCGCGGGTGCGTGCCGTGGCGCGCGGGTCAAGTTGGTTCATCAGGTTCCTTTTTACGTTTCTATGACTTCAATTAATGTACCACCTGGCATGGAGATGGTCACATCGCCTGGATCATACGGGACTACGGGCAACGTCCAGCGGAAGATCCATTTGGCGTCTTCCGGACTGGCGTTCACACAGCCTCGCGAAGTGGGCACTCCGTAATTATTGTGCCAGTAGGTGGAATGCACCGCAACTCCACTGCCAACGAAAAGCGAAATCCAACCCACGGCAGGCAGATCCCAACCCACCGCCGATGATCCGCCGCTGAGCGGTAATGAAACTGATTTACGCCATATGCGATGATTTCCGAGTGGAGTACCCCAGTCATCAACTCTCTCACCGTTGATATCGTTTATGACGCCGGTAGAGACGCGGGCGAAATACACTTCACTATTGCCTTCGTAACAAGCCATCGTTTGGGCGGTAACGTCTACCTGGACTCGCTTATCTTCTACATCAGGGCTGATCGGGGAGATTTCTTCCGTGCTAATAGGACGGAAAGCTTCAGCTGCTGCCCAGAATTTATCGCCATAGCCATAGCGTTCGTTTGTTTGATACCAGACATGACCGTCCTCATCTACCTTGATCTGGTCAATCCAAACGACCTGGCTGTAGAAGAAACGTGGCGGCATGCCGGTCTCCAAGCGGTTTTTCAACCAGGGGGCGCGAGCGGGCGGGTTGGCCTGGATCAGGTCAACGTAAGGCACAGTCACCTCCGCCCACATACCCGGCCCCAAGCTGGTTTGGGGGAGCTCTTCGATTGGGATGTTAGGCAGGTTGCGCACCGGCTGTACATCCGGTGACCAGATATAGCCATCGGGTGTCTCAACCCAGCGCTGGTTATGCCGGTATGGGCGCGGACCGACGGCTTCGCTAAGCCAGGGAACGATGGCATCTTCATATAGAACGCTCGCCGTCTGGCTATCGTAATCTGGACTAGCTTTGATTTCCACTTTGCCAACTGTGATTCGGCCCAAACGTTCAGTTGTAGGAAAATCGGGCAGATCAAATAGACGGGTCCAGGGGCGTATGCCTAACGTCCCAATTCCTGTGGCGGCGAATTTTAGAAAGTTGCGGCGAGAGATGTCGTGCAAACTTAGTTTAGTCATTAACTTTCCTTGAGTTCTTCTACTTGCAATTCCAAAGCCAGACTCTTTTCCATTGCTATTTCAGTGTGCTCCACCTGAACAACTGTGACTGGAGAATGTTGAACCACACGAACTGGGTAACCATCCACAAGCCCATAGGCCTGCAAATGGGCTTGTTTTTCTATCGGTACAGAGGTAGAGAAATTAATAATCTTTACCCAGCATCCAGGAGGAGCATCTGCCAGGGTCATTCCGGGCGGTCGTTCGCTTTCCTTCGTTCCAGGCAACAAACGAGCAAAGAAGCGCGCCAGTTTGGATTCTTGAATATTTATGGTTTCGTACCCGCAGGCTGGGCAACAGACTAATTGGCACCCAGATTGAAGTGGACATGCCTCACAAGCTGAATGCTCCTTAGGGTTGAAACGTTGTCCGCACATGGCACAGATTATTGATTGTGTCATAATTGCCATCCAACCCCCAACAATACCCGGTTGAGCAGTCCTCCGACGAGGAACGCCAACGGGAAGATCAATACCATCATACCGGTTGCCATACGCCAGCCGCGCTCTTTGGCGATAACCATCACGCTGGCGATACAGGGAATGAAAAGCGTGATGGTCACCATGGCAACGACCACTTGCAAGGGAGTCAGTAGTCCCTGAGATTGCATCACGAACAGTCCGGTAGCGCCGAAATCTCTGCGCAAAAAGCCCATCAGAAAAGCGGAACTGGCTTCAGGAGGTAATCCTAACCAATCTGTGACTAACGGTTTTCCAGCCTCACTAACCCAGCTTAGCACGCCTGCTTTAGCGAGGATAAACATCAATGCCGTACCCAACAAAAATAGCGGAATAACTTCTTTGAGATACCATTCTAATCGCGCAACGGTTTTGAGCATTACATTTGAGAATTGCGGCCAGCGTAATGGAGGAAGTTCTATCAACAGTTGCGTGCGTTTGCCGGGAACTAGCCGGGCGGCCAGCCATCCTACAACCAGCAGCACCAGGAAAACAATCCCGCCCCAGACTAGGGACGCTTTAAATGAAATACCCGCCAACATACCCATCACCACACCTAATTGGGCAGAGCATGGCACAGCCAACGCCAACAACAATGTCACTAATAAACGTTCCCGTTTATTTTCTAGAACGCGTGTAGTCAGGGTTGCCATCGTGACCAAGTACCATCGGTAATACTGCTTTGCCATTGAGGCCCAGGAAACTGAAAAGGCGGTTGCTAAGGGCAGCCAAACGAGGCAAGTATCCGGAGTCTTCCATAATACCGAAAGCCAGGAAGAAGGTAGAGACAATAGGTAAGATCAAAGCCAGTGCATAGGTCATGCCCATCGTCCACAAGCCATACTCGCCCACCAGGAATTCCACCAGAATTGGAATGGGTAGTAATCTTTCCACCCAGGTTGTGATCCAGGGGTTGAGAATTCCCTCGAATAGATTTACTTCCAATAAATCTACCAGAGTGCCAGCACCGAATAAGCCAACAAACCAATAAACGGCTAGCAACACCACCGCCAGGATCAAGGTTCCCCAAAGTGAGTGACTTGCTAGTTGCCCCAATTTGGACGAAAACCCATTCCTGTCGTCACCGCTTTCAACAAGGGTCATGGCAGCAGTTTGATTCACATAAATTACGCGCGTTTTTTGGATTACTGCGGTCAGCGGCTCAATAAAATACATTTGTAACTTTTCCCGGATTGCTCCAAGCTCCATATATGTCGTTTCATTGAGATGTCCTCTCAACCAATCCATGGCTATTTTGTCTCCACTCAAAAACAGCAGGCCGAGGGATCGTGCGGTTATCGGAGTATCAGACAGCCGGATGCTGATCTCAGCGAGAGCGGTTTCGATTTCTTGTGGGTACTGCAGCCGAAACTGTGGAGAACGAGCTTTCTGAAGGGCTTTGGTTAACTCATCTATACCTTTACCTCGGGTAGCAATTGTGGGGATGACAGGAATGGCCAGCGTCTCAGAAAGCAAAGACTGGTTGACAATCACGCCCCGCTCGCTGGCCTCGTCCATCATATTCAAAACCATCACCATGGGTAATCCCATTTCAGCAAATTGAATGGTGAGATACATCGTACGGCGGATGTTCTTGGCGTCTCCGACTTGCATGATAGCCTTGAGAGGTTCATCAAAAAGAACCTGTGTAGTCACTTCTTCATCTTCTGTGTGTGGCGGGAAGGCAATCACGCCCGGTGTGTCGACCAGGACAGTTTGGGGAATGGCGCGTGCCATGGCGCGAGAAACCTCTACAGTCGTACCCGGATAGTTTGACACAGCCACATATTGGCCAGTCAGGCGTTGGAACAGCGCCGACTTGCCAACATTAGGGTGACCGACTAAAGCGATACTATTGCCGTTGTTATTAAGTTCAGTGTTCGTTGAGCCGTGGCAATCCATACGATTCCTTAGCTATGGTGAATTTAGCACCGAGGCCTGTGCCCACAATTCCACTTGGGGGTTCTTAGGATCATTATTTTCGATGATGATGCCGCGCCGCACAGTCTGACCGCGAACATCGTGGTAACCAGCATCCAGAACCATAGTAACAATTACCACTTTGCCAGGGGGAATCACAGTGCCGGTAAACTCTGCAGTAGTACAGCCGCACGTGGTATATGCCCGGCTGATGGTCAGAGGTGCATCACCCTGGTTGGTAATCACAAAATCGCGCTTGACGACATCGCTAGGACCGATGCTTCCAAAATTGTAGAAATCTTCTGAAACTACAATCTTGGGTTGCGGGTCGTCTTTGGGCAGGAAGGAGATCTGGTCTATCGTAGAGCCATCCATCTCATGGATGACAAATAATGGCTGGTCATAGACGGTATCATCTTCATCGTAATTGGAACTATCATTTGCAGGTCCGAAATCAACGATGAAATAAACAGCAAAGCCTATCAAGATCACTCCAAGTGATGTTATCAAGATCGTAGGGATCAGCTTCTGTCGCTGTCGGCGCTTTTGGGCGCGTTCGCGGATTGCTTGTTTGGAAGTAGAGTTGTTAATTGACATTTTTATTCCTCAGAATATTGAAATTGAAAAGTCCACAGATAATCGACGAGATTCCAGGTCTGTTCTTCGGTGTAGATCAAACCCCAGGACGGCATACCTGTTCCCATGCCGCCGCGAATTATCTTGCCTTGGAGCAGAGCAGGGCTTGCAGTTAGCATGTGACCAGCATCCTTGAAGTTGGTTGGTGTTTCGGATGAGTGACCATCAAATCCACCTTCGTGTTGGTTTTCGTCCTCAGAGATTTCCTCCGCCCCAAAGATTCCCTGCCCATCGCCTTCAACACCATGGCAGGCAGCACAATCGCGCTGATACAGGATTTCTCCCTCAGCTAAGTTCGCGGTATTCGTATTCTGCGACCATACCCAGGCTACTAAATCCCAAATTTGTGAGTCAGATAATTCGGCAGCGTCGGATACGAAGCGCAAGTCATCCCAGGCCTGGTGTGGGCTGTGGGAGCGATAATAGTCTTGGGTTAGGATGTCAGATGGCAAAATCAATCCCAGCGATTTTCCAATTTCGGAGTATGGTTGTTTAACCAAATCTAGATCGTGAACATCATGAGGAGCATCTATATCAATCCCCAATTGCAGATAAAGAGGATCCTCAGGCGCCTCGGTGATAGCGGGTTCATCCCCTGTCACCGTGATCGTGCCGCGCATAAGCCAATGGTCGGCGCCACACCAGCGAGTACAGTAGAAAGTGTACGTGCCCGGTTCATCGAAGGTCAGGATGACCTCGGTGGGTTTGCCAGGTAAAACATCCACCGGTTCGAAATTGGATTGGCCAATGGCAAAGCTGTGAACGACATCATCCGAAACCAGTGACAAGACCAGCGGCTCACCAACACGTGCCTCGATGCTATCGGTCAACCAGCCGCCCTTTTCCGGCATGGCAGCATGTATTTCGACTGTGTTGGGATTACCCCAAAACCGGAATGCCAGAGCAGAAGATCCGATCCCAAACACCCGCAATAAAACCAAAAAGCGTGCCCAACGTTCCTTATTCATGCGACCAATAACCATAGGAGCAACAGCGTAATCAAAAAACTAAATAGCATCACCGGCCAGGCCTGTCGCAAAGCATTCCTGCTAACCGCAATCTTTTGCGCTGTGTGTCCGGACCATATCATGCCGCCAATCAGCGTTAGAACTTGCATCCTAGGCACAAGACTGGCCAAATAGGGTGTCCAGGCAACGCCCGCAGTGCTGATCATATTCCAGCCCCACCCAAAAGGATCGGAAAGTACCGGGAATAAGTAGGAAATATTGGCAAACACAAACGAGATACTGAAGGCCACCCAGGCGGTCAGACCCAACGGGAGTAATGCAGAGGCATATGTCGTGAATACCTGGCGGGGCTTTTCGGTAGTGGGGGCAAGTCGGTTAGCAATCTGTGTCACTAGATAAAAAGATCCGGGGAGCAGCACCCATGTAAGAGCCAATAACACTACGGCATATCCAATCCAGGGCAGAGTGCCAACCTGATAAGCAGCATCTTTGAGCACCCCCCATGGACCGAGCATGACGGCTGAATAGATTAAGGCGCTGCCAAGCATGATAAATGCTTTGTAGGCTTCATCGAGTTTAACTTTGGTTTGGGTTTGGGTATCGGCACCAAAAGCGCGCAAATTGAGAGCGATGTTGTCATAATCGCAGGTTCGCAGGCATTCCATGCATAAGCCGCAGTTGGTGTTAATCTTCATCCCACCGGGAAAAATATTCCAGGGGCAACCATATCCGTTTTCGCTACCCTGGTAGCAGGACTTAACCGTGTGTGACTTGCAGACCTGAGTGTCGATAACGCGCAATTCAACAGGCGCTAGCTGAGAATACAGGCCGATGAATCCCCCAACCGGGCATAGATGGCGGCAAAAAGCGCGCCGCTCGTAAACTAGGCTCAATCCTGCGGCTAATAAGATCATCCCCAACAATACCCAGGCAGTTACAGATGGCCGAGTAAGGATGACAGCGGAGAAAAGGGCTAGCAGAGTAAAAGCAATGTTTTGAAGCCAGATATTGCGGAAGATTTTTGGAAAGCGGCGATATTTTTTTGGATTAGTATTATTTAGCGGGCCAAGCATTGCGCCATTCTGCAGCCATTCTCCAGGCATGGGAATCGGGCAAACTGCGCACCAACTACGACCCAGGAAAGGGACGATCACAAGCATTAAAGCCGCCCACCAGGCAATCCATACTGCAACAATTGCGAAGTTGCGGTTACCCACTGGAGTGCCAAAAATTCCAGCCAGTATAGCAAACAGAAAACCGCCTAATGCAATTGCACGGGCGATCAACAGCGGCCAGCGGTTGGTCGCTATTGTTTTTATCCAAGAATGCTGAAGCAGGTTATATTTCAACATTAGGGGTTACTTGTTTCCTCTTCCGATTCTTGGAAAGGCCTAAACGCTAACAAGAATAAAACTGATATTGTTGCTAACCCGATGCCTCGCCAGAGCAGAGTATTCGACCCAACATGCAGTTTGCCAATCATAAAGGGGTGCAGATCACCGCAGGTAACAGAACAGCGCAAGCGGAATGTACCGGATTGGTCGGCTGTAAACGTCAGTTTCTGAGTTTGGCCTGGATCGGCACTGATTTGCAAATTGTAACCATCAATATAGAGGCCATGAACTACTATCTTGTCAAGCGTAGATTGATGGAAGCTGTTTTTTCGGGTATCATTC
>CAZLNX010000316.1:0-7373 GCA_964560795.1 uncultured Anaerolineales bacterium
TACATAGATATTGGTAACCTTATTGGGAAACCCCTTGGTTGTTCCCAATAAGTAATCTCAACCCTACGACCATCGAGGTCTAGGCTTGAGCGGGGAGAGCTGCCTCGATTCGGGGAGGCCGGTGGCGAAAATCATGCCATTTTTGCCTGGAAAAGCACAAAAAAAGCATCAATTTCACCAGACCCCCCAACTCATCAAGCCAGGCGTGTCGGCGTTCGTCACTAGGTCTACGCCTGTGATCGACCCCGACCACCAACCCTGCGCCTCGAGTTCTTCCTGATCGTCAGTTCTCAAGGTTCCCTTGTTGCTCGGAGTCGCCTGCTATCGCGGCTCGCCAGCAACTTTGGCGCTCGTTCATTAAGAGAGAGACCTGCGGTCACACTCTTAACTCACTACCGTGTTGGTGGTCGTCGTCTTCGACTCCGACACGCCAGCAAGCGGGCATCTCCCCGTCCCTCTGCCTCGCTTGCTAAAAAGCGGAAAGGGCCTGTCGGCCCTATTGTTTTCTTCCTCGTAAGCGGAATGGATTGAAACAACTTTTGAGCTTGTCCTATTTTTAATTTTACCAGCCACCTTGCCAAGTCAAGGATATCGCCCCGCCTTGCGGGGTTCACAAGTCACGCCAGCGTGATCCTTGACAGGCCAAGGTACCGGCTGGAATAGAAAATTTGCGGCCAAGCCAAAGAAAAAAGTGATATTTAGTTGCCAACAGAAATATGGAAAGTCGCTTTATCAATTTCCGAGAGATATTCCATCGTAACAAATAAATCTGTAACGCCTGAATTGTAAAGGGGATCATCTTCAAATTGGACTGTTGAATATCCGTGTCCGGTGAACTTCAATCGCTCATCTGGCCCCACGGTTACTTTCCGGGTACTAGCTTTAAAAACGTCATAGCGGTTATTTTTGTTATCCACCATAGAGAAATTTTGCTCAGGCGACCAGGAGAAATAAATAGCTTGGCCTGTTTTATTCCAAATCTCAAAATCTAAACGAATCAAGTCGTTTGAAACTTCATAATCGGCCAACCGTATCCAAACACCATCTTCCTTGTGCCATTCACCTATCTCGTAGGTTTTTCCTGATGGGCTAGATGAGCTTGGTTTGTCAGTGGCTACACTTGGTACACTTGTGACGAACCCGACAGTTGGCACAGCTGGAGCTACCTCGCTAGTTGGGAGAGAAGTAAGTATACCGCCAAGTTCTTGCTGAATAAATTCCCAAGAAAAGAACACACCAACAGCTGCCAGTCCAAGGATCAAGAGGATACCAAAAAACTTGATACAACCAAACCTGCGCTTTTTGCCCTTTCTTTCTGATGGGAAGGTCTGGGATGGGTTGTTTTGATATAGAGCTATCATGGCCGATTGGTCAGACATAAGCAGTTCATCCTCCTCTGGAGTTACAGGTTCCGGCTCGGTTTCTGGATCAATGATCTCAATTGCTACTTCTGGTACTTCTTCGGGCGTTTCTTCAAACATGGGGCAATATATCGAGCGAATTTTGTAAATACGGTCATCGCGATTAAGGTGAAACAAACCAAGTTTTTCGTAAACAGCCCGCATGTGAGATTTGACAGTGGATTCGCTGACAATTAAAAGTTCAGCGATCTCTTTGTATTCCGTTCCCTGGCAAACCAGGCGCAATACTTCCTTTTGACGAGGGGAGAGGTTAGAAAAAAGTTCTTGGGGTGTAAGTTTATTCATTAATCAACCTGGGTTTAGTTAAAAAAGTAAGGGTTGAGGGGAAAACCAACCTGAAAAATCAACCGGGGACGATATTCAAGTGAAGGGAAAAAGCCTACTATATAGCCAGATTTCGACGAGCTACCCCTGGCCAACAGAATTATATCCCATAAAGGAGAATTTCATGAACATAAATGATTTTGCAAATCTGGACTTTAGCGAGAAACCTCGCATACCCAGAAGAGCCATTTTTATGGCAGGCCTGATGATAAATTTGTGGATTTTTTGGCGTTTCGTCCCAACGCAACTGGTTTTCTGGCTATCGTTTCCCTTTGTTGCTTTACTAGGGCTAGCAGCTAGTTTCGGTTGGAAGCATGCCCTATTGGCTTTTCGAATTTGGTTAGATCAGATATTAGGAGAAGAATGGCGATGAATCAAGCTCTCACACTCAAAAAACAATATTTGCCATCAACAGCGGCAAGACAGGTTTTTACCATTGGCCGACAACAAGGCTGGATGTTTAATTATCTGGGGAAAGCTCCAATGCCAGAACGTCCACTGCATATTAAAGACTGGCTAATCATTCCTGCGCTTCAAGATAACAGCCAGATACCCCCAAGGGCTATGGAGCGAATTCAAGCAATTTATGCAAGTGGGTATCAACCAGCAGGATGGGTAGTCATTCATGAAGCACCAAAATTGCTTGAAGCCCCAAAGTCAATTGAAACAAAAAAACCTAAGTTGTGGAAATACCTGGCCGTGCTGGGTGGGGTAGCTGTATTAGGTGGATTAGCAGCTGCCATTATTCCGCTTCTAGGAGCAGCAGCAGTGGTTGATCCCATTCTCGTATTAGTGACACCAGAACTGGATTGGATCGAAATCGACCGTTGGTATATCTAG
The DNA here is from genome assembly GCA_964560795.1 of uncultured Anaerolineales bacterium. Taxonomy (GTDB): domain Bacteria; phylum Chloroflexota; class Anaerolineae; order Anaerolineales; family UBA11858; genus NIOZ-UU35. The sequence continues at coordinate 2,586 of CAZLNX010000316.1, forward strand.
GAGACAAAAATGTTTGGATTCTTCTCACGCATAATGAGCACTGTCCTGATTGGCATCTGCCTGTCATCGTTTGGGATGATCTTGATGAGTTTGTTGCTCTCCCTGAGACATCTTCCAAGATTACTAGCAAGCATCCAGAATAACTTAAGACGCTTCCTTCGCTTTTCGTTCGAGGTGTATGCTGCGCTCTTGAATAGAACCCGGATATGGATACTTTACTACACCGGCTGGGATGTTTTTCAAACTATCCCTCGAACTGTGGCGACAATCATTCTTTCTTTGGTGATGGGTTGGGGTGGGCTGAGTATTCTTGGTATTCATCCACTCAACTGGATGTGGATATTATTTACCCTGCACGGCCTGTTTATCGGTCTGGCATGGGAGCAGATTACCACACCAGACGATTTCCAATTGGGAGGCAGGGCAGAGTGAGCACATTTACTAGATTGGTTATGGGCCATCACGAAACCGGCCTGACGCCTGGGCAGCGCACCACGCACAACTATGTGATCGGGCAACCCGGAACTGGCAAGTCACGGGCTTTTGAATCCTGGATTATGCAAGATATCGCCGCCGGTAGGGGAGTGGGGGTGATTGATCCCCACGGTGATCTTTTCAATAACCTGTTAGGCAGGTTGGCAGATAGACCGGATTTATGGGAGCGTGTGGTGATCTTTGACCCGCTAGATAACAAGTGGGTGGTGGGTTTCAATCCGTTGGAACCCATCCCCAATCTATCCCAGGAGCGAGTTGCTTTGTACATGACAGACGTGGCTGTCAAAATCTGGAATCTCAATCCATCCAATGCTCCGCGTCTGGTTTGGTTGCTGACCAACAGTTTTCTGGCACTCTCAAGCTTAGGGTTGTCTCTTCTTGATTTACCCCGCTTCTTGGTGAACACTGAATACCGAGAAAGCTTGTTGCCTAGACTTTCTCATCGAGAAGCCAAGCGTTATTTCACTGATGAATTTCCAAAGAGCGAAGCCGGTGTCCATCAGTGGGTGACGCCCGTACTCAACAAACTCGGCAGTTTGATCTTTGATCCGGACATGCGTCTGATCTTTGCCGGGCAGAGCACGATTAATTTCAGACAGATTATGGATCGCCAAATGGTGTTATTGATCCATGTACCCAAAGGTGTACTTGGGGAAGGGGCTAGCGCACTACTAGCAGCGTTTATTGTGGCTCATTTACAGAAGGCAGCGTTATCCAGAACATCAACTTCCAGGCGTCCACCCTTTTATTTATACCTGGATGAATTCCAAAACTACACCACGGACAATATTAAGGACATACTCTCTGAAAGTAGAAAATATGCCCTCTCACTGACCCTTGCGCACCAATATTTGGATCAGCTACCGGCAGACATTCGTAGTGCCGTGCTTAATACAACCGGCACAATCATCAGTTTTCGAGTTGGTTATGGCGATGCGTACCAGCTAGCCAAAGATATATTTCCTTCCCCTGATTTTATCCAGCATGTTAAGGCCAATGTGAGGTTACGAACTTCGGGAAGTATTCCATTCCCGGTACTCAATCCCAGGATTGAAAAAGCCGGTTGGGATGGTTTGGCAAGAGTGTTGGCGAATCTAAAACTCAGACAATTCTGGAAGCGGCAGCGAGGATCATATAAACCCATCAAGCAAGTTACCTTCGATATGCCTGACTTGGACGTTACTTCAACATTACTGGAGAAAATCCAAAGACTGCGTGATTACTCAGGAGAGCGGTTTGCCCGCCCCAAAGCGGCTATCGCTCAGACTGTTCCAGACATCCAGAATTACGAATCTAAAATTATGCAATGGACTGAATAGCGCAATTGTTGAATATGCTAGAGTGAAATTATGACAAAAGAGAAATACAAAAGAGCAGCAACACCTCCCCCGATGCGCTTTCAAGAGCGCGATGGACAGATACTATCTGCGATATACAAATACGATGGTGTCTTATCCAGGCGTCAAATCAAGGCTATATTCTGGCCTGATGCAACAACACAGGCTATGGAGCAGAGATTGTCTTTGTTGTTCCATAACAGTTTTTTGAATTGGCCTAGTCCTTTGCAACGCCGCACAAAGCCTATCCCTGAACCGGTTGTCTGGTTGGGTTGGCGAGGAATATTGCATGTAGTACATCAAAAAGGTGTTGAAATACAATCACCAACAAATGCTGGAGAAAATCAACTGCGTTCACTTGACCGTGGCTTGCATAAACAAGGTTTACGTTGGCAACGTGAACCTCGTTGGAGTCAACTCGCTCATGATATTGCAGTAAATGATTTTCGTATGATCGTCGAAAAAGCAACCAAGAAATGGCCTTCTCTTACATTGGAAACCTGGTTGCCAGAAGGGGAATTCTTCAGCAATATGGATGTGATTTCTGTTCGTTACTCAGATCAAAAGGGAAAGGGGAAAAGTCGGCGCAAGGGAATTCGGCCGGACGGATTTTTTATCTTGGTTGACCATCTTCGGCAGATCAATAATTCCCCAGCCAGGGGAAGATTCCTTTTGGAATTTGATAACGGCAACCATCCCCTCGACCGTTTTGGTAGAGACAAGGCTGTACCAGGCGTACAGTACCTACGCAGTACAGCTTACAAGAAACGTTTTGGATTTAATTCAGGTCGTTGGTTAGTAGTGTGCAATGGCAAACAGCGATTGCACAATCTGAAAGCCCAGACAGAGAAAATGGTTGGTAAAGATGCATCTATTTTTTTGTTCACAACGATGAATCAGGTGAGGCCAGAAACTGTATTGAATTCCCCTATCTGGTTTCGTGGTGGTTCAGCAAAAACAGAACGATTGGTGAAAACCTTTACGGCAGGCAAGTTATGAAGTTTGCATATTTATCCAACATAAAAGTTGCGCTATTCTGTTTCGGAAGTCCCGCACAATGTACCTCGTGGCAAGGAGGTGATTGTGTAATTTGTGATGCCTTGCCTGCCATAGATTGTAGCTTTGGTCGAGAGGCAAGATACTCGGCCAGAACTAGCGGGGCTTGAACTCAAGCCCCTGCTCAATCCTGTGCAGGGGCTGTTCTTAGAGCGGTCAATTCGAGTTTGTTATGGACTTTGTAAAAGAAACCCAAGTTGAAACAATAATAACGGTTGAAGAGGTTACCCGTTTACTTGAAGTTGGATATTTATTGTTTTCAATTCTCACACCTGAAGAAATCGAAGAACTCCAAAAGAAATTTTCATCACAAAAAGAAATAGGTAACACTGGTGTTTCTTGACGTTTGATGGCAATGGGATTAATATTTTTGTTCACCATTCCCTTGGAGAAAAATTTTGGCAATTGAGCAAATTACTCCTGGCTGGGCCACTTACTTGCGTGTTAGCGATGAGGATAAGCAAACTCCTGAACGCTCATTCGCCATGCAGCGGCAGCGAATACAAACCCATTTGCTAGAACCCTCTAAAGAACCAATCTTCCGAGAATATACCGATCTACTTTCTGGAACCAAGCCTAGCCGTAAAGATTACCAGAACATGCTGGCTGATGCCGAGGCGGGGAAGTTTTCACATTTAGGCTTGTACCGTGCTGATCGTTTTGGACGGAATACAGTTGAAGGTTTGCAAGCCGCTACGAAATTAATTAGCTTGGGCATCAAGATCAGAATTGCCAATATGCCCAGCCTACATCCTGAAGACCCCGATGGCTTCTTTATGTTCTTGATTCAAATGGGGATGGCCCAGAGGGAAGTTGATGTGCTGGCACAGCGCACGGCCGGAGGGATGGAAGCCAAGATGCGCGCCGGTGGTTGGCCGCAGCGTGCCCCTGAAGGTTATCTAAATAAAGAACGTCAGATTGGTAGCAATAAATATGAACGTTGGGTGGAACCTGATCCCACCAATAAAAAAGCATTGCGTTTAGGCTGGGATTTGCTTCTCACCGGACGTTATACTCTAAATCAAATCTGTGAGGAGCTTGTCAGCCAGGGCTATGTCCGTCGATCTGGTTCGCCCTGGGCTTGGAATACGCCAAAAACAGGACAGAGGAAAACGGGGAGCAACAGCCTTCAGCGAATCTTTCATAATCCATTCTATGCTGGTTGGGCAGTTTCTAAACGCTTTGGGATTGAGATGGGGGAAGTACGGGGTAATTGGGAACCGATTGTTACTACCGAAGAATTCGAGCGTGGCAAGGAAATCCTTTTGAAAAATGGACATCAGAAAATGAATTTCAAACGCCAGCATTATTTACTACGGGGAATATTATCCGTACAAGTAGGGGAGAAGCAATACAAGCTTTATGGGTCAACGCCGTCCGGTAAGAACCAAAGCTATGCCTACTACATAACCCACACCAAGATTGACGGTAAGCCATTGCGGTTATCAGTAGGTGTAGTTGATCAGCAAATCCCATCCGTTTTAGCGGATATTGGGATTGATCCTGAGTTGATCCCAAATATCGAGGAAACCTATCAGTCTGAGATCAAAAAGAATACACAGGATGGAAAAGCCGATAAGCTGGAACAACTTAAGCAGCGGCTAAAAAATCTTCAAGATGAAGAGGCTCGGCTTGTTCGATTGTTTATGACTGGCAAAATCAACGAAGAAACTTATGATCGACTTCGCGGGGAATGGAAAGAAAAAACTCGCCATATTCAAATGACGGTCAAAGAATTAGAGTTTGACGCCAGCAAGTATTTAGATGATCTGGAAGTGGCCCTTGCTCTACTGACAAACATATCAGTCCTGTTTAATCGCCTTAAAGAAAAAGAGAGAACCGCAATCTTGCAGGTTCTCATCAAGCAGGTTATAGTTAATACAGCAGGCGAGATTATTCA
>CAZLNX010000317.1:0-7337 GCA_964560795.1 uncultured Anaerolineales bacterium
CCAAGGTTACTCGCTCAAGCCCTGTTTTGTCTAGGCTTCATGCACCAACGCCGTCACAAACTATACAATGTATAGGCGACTGATATTTTACAACTATAATTTAGTTTTGTACAATGGAGATGTCATATTTCAGTGAAGTGATGAGAAAACAAAAGGAGACAACCCTATGAGCAACGATAGCAAGTGCCCAGTCACGGGCGGTGGTACATCAAATCGGGACTGGTGGCCGAATCAGCTGAATCTTAATATTCTGCACCAGCATTCATCAAAATCCAATCCTATGGGTGAGGAATTCAACTATGTAGAGGAATTTAAGAAACTCGACCTGGATGCCCTGAAGCAGGACCTCTATGCGTTGATGACCGACTCGCAGGACTGGTGGCCGGCCGATTACGGTCACTACGGGGGGCTCTTCATCCGCATGGCGTGGCACAGCGCAGGCACCTACCGCACTGGCGATGGTCGCGGGGGCGGAGGAACCGGCAACCAACGCTTTGCACCGCTCAATAGCTGGCCGGACAACGTCAATCTCGACAAGGCCCGCCGGTTGTTGTGGCCAATCAAGCAGAAATACGGCAACAAGATCTCCTGGGCCGACCTGATGATCCTTGCTGGAAACTGCGCATTAGAATCGATGGGATTTAAGACCTTTGGCTTTGCAGGTGGGCGCGAGGATATCTGGGAGCCCGAGGAGGACATTTACTGGGGTACGGAAACCGAGTGGCTGGGCGACGAGCGCTACTCAGGTGAACGAGACCTCGAGAACCCCCTCGCCGCTGTGCAGATGGGCCTGATTTATGTAAACCCGGAAGGACCTAATGGAGAACCTATTCCTGCAGCTTCCGGACATGATGTTCGAGAAACCTTCGCGCGCATGGCCATGAATGACGAAGAAACTGTTGCTCTGATTGCAGGTGGACATACATTCGGCAAAGCGCATGGGGCTGGTGATGCGGCCCATGTGGGCCCTGAACCCGAGGGCGCCAGCATCGAAGAACAAGGACTCGGCTGGAAGAGCAGTTTCAGAATCGGCAAAGCCGGCGATACAATCTCCAGCGGCATCGAAGGTGCCTGGAAGCCGAACCCGACCCAATGGGACATGGGCTATCTGAAGGTGTTGTTCAAATACGAGTGGGAATTGCTAAAAAGTCCTGCAGGCGCTTATATATGGCTTGCTAAGGATGTTGATGAAGAGGATATGGTGGTAGATGCCCACGATCCGACCAAGAAACATCGCCCGATGATGACTACTGCCGACCTTTCTCTCAAGTTTGACCCTGCCTATGAAAAAATTTCACGGCGGTATCTGAATAACCCTGAAGAATTTGCAGATGCTTTTGCTCGCGCCTGGTTTAAGCTGACCCATCGCGACATGGGTCCCCGCTCGCGCTATCTCAGCGCGGAAGTGCCTGAAGAAGAACTTATCTGGCAAGACCCGGTGCCCGCAGTCGATCACGAACTAATCGACGCGCAGGACATCACAGACCTCAAGAGCAAGATCCTTGCATCGGGGGTATCTGTCTCCCAATTGGTCTCGACGGCCTGGGCGTCTGCGTCCACGTTCCGTGACTCCGACAAGCGCGGCGGTGCAAATGGGGGGCGCATCCGTCTTGCGCCACAGAAGGATTGGGAAGTCAACCAGCCGACCCAACTGAAAACTGTGCTGCAGACACTCGAGGGAGTCCAAAAGGAATTCAACAATGCGCAGTCAGGCGGAAAAATGGTTTCCCTGGCCGACTTGATTGTTCTGGGGGGATGCGCAGGTGTCGAGCAAGCTGCGAAGAATGCCGGTCACGATGTAACAGTCCCATTCACGCCTGGACGCACGGATGCGTCGCAGGCGCAGACCGACGTGGGATCCTTCTCCGTACTCGAACCAGCTGCAGACGGGTTCCGCAACTACATGAAAACCAAATACGCCGTACCGGCAGAGGAACTACTGGTTGATCGGGCGCAACTACTGACACTGACAGCGCCCGAGATGACGGTTCTGGTTGGTGGTATGCGTGTCCTGAATGCCAACTTCGGACAGTCTCCGAACGGCGTCTTCACCAAGCGGCCAGAGACGCTAACCAATGACTTCTTCGTGAATCTGCTCGACATGGGAACGGCGTGGAAAGCAACCGCGGAGGATGAAAACGTGTTCGAGGGTCGTGATCGCGCAACCGGCGAACTCAAGTGGACCGGCACAAGTGTCGACCTCATCTTTGGTTCGAACTCGCAGCTCCGTGCTTTGGCGGAAGTCTATGCTCAGGACGACTCGCAGACGAAGTTCGTGCATGCTTTCGTTGCGGCCTGGAACAAGGTGATGAACGCGGATCGCTTCGACCTTGCCTGAATCTTCTTAGTGCAATTGGCTTTACCTAAAAAGTCACCTTCCATAGGTGGCTTTTTTTGTTTTACTATCTATGCAACATAGGTGACAGAAGACATACTCTTTCTCATCTCAATGGATCGGAGTGCTAGGTAGCGACCCAATATGTTATGATGCTAACGAGTAATAATTTGGAGCATCACCAAAGATGAAAATAACTTTGTTGGGAACAGGAACCCCCACCAATCCCCATCGCTTTCAAAGTGCTGTGCTTGTGGAAATTGGAGGCAGCAAACTACTATTCGACGCTGGCCGTGGAGCAGTCCACCAGATGTACCAGGCTGGGGTCGAGGTTAACTGGGTCAATCCAGTATTTATTACCCATCACCATTTCGATCACATCAACGATCTGTTTGATGTGATCATCTCTTCAGCTATGCAGGGGCGTGAGAAAGCACTTCAAATCTACGGACCAGCCGGTACAAAGAAGATCGTCCATGCCTTGCTCAACGATGTCTATGCCCAAGATATCCGCTTCCGTATTGAGGAGGATAGAGATATTCGCAGAAGGGGTGGCAGTTGGGGTGAACGCCCAGAGGCAATCACAAAGGTTGATGTCAGGGATGTCGAACCAGGGTTGATCGTTGAAACCGATCACTGGAAAGTGTTTGCTGATCATGTAATGCATGGAAATTTTGAACATGTTCCCGATTTTGAGTGGCGCTGCATCGGGTATCGCATCGAAGCGGAGGGCAAAGTCGTTACGATTAGTGGTGATACAATTCCCTGCGAGGGCATCATCGGCCTGGCAAAAGATGCGGATTTGCTTGTGCAGTGCTGTCATATGCCAAAGAAGCTGGTCAATAATCCATTGATGGAATATATTACAGCATCGATCTTGCCATCTTCAGGTCAAGTTGGCTCAGTTGCAGCAGAAGCCAAAGTCAAGCGCATGGTCATAACCCACCTCAGTGCAACGATAAATCAAGACAATTATTCGGAAATTCTAGAAGATATTCATCAAGATTACCAAGGAGAAGTATTGATTGGGCAGGACCTGATGGAAATTGAACTGAAAAGCAAGATCTAGTTACTCTCACCTGTCACACCATTAATTATCTAGGATGGTCTCGTATGTCACACATAGTGGAATACCAAGAAGCAAATAACTATATCTTGGTTAAAGTCGAAGGGGAGTTAAACTTATTTACCATCAAGGAGATGGCGGCAAATGTTGCTCAACTTGCCAAAACGCATACATGTTTCTCCGTTCTCAACGATCTGCGTGATGCCAGGCCAACCAAAGGTGCGTTGGATATTTTCAATATGCCCAAAACAGCCAAGAATGCTGGCGTGGATATAACTTTCAAGCGCGCTCTGGTCGTCGGTGACAAAGCCGAGGATTTTCATTTCTTGGAAACAGTATTCATCAATCAAGGTCACCAGGTAAAGATGTTCACTGATCTCCAAGCTGCAAAAGAGTGGCTCATAGGCCCATAGAACGTAATTTCAACCTGTTTAAAATTTCTCGGCGACTATGGAAAGTTGCCCTATCACAATCGGTTAGAATACATGTGGAGGTAACCATGTCCACATTAACGTTCACCTATTTGCTGATGATGCTTCTGCAGATTTGGCACATCTTCGAAGAGATCGGATTGGGGGCGTACAAAGTCGCTCACAGTTTAAATAAATATTTAGTAGCAGCGTCTGTACTGGTGACGATTAACTTCGCCGCCTTCACATTGATTGTGCAGGCTTGATCCTGGGCCTGCTGACCAGTGGTGTGTTGGCTCTGGGCAATGGGCTGGTACATGTCTTTGGTGTGATCAAAACGAAGACCTTCCGGGACAGCCTTGGCGCTGGAGTCTTCACCGGCATTCCCTTGGCGATTGTCGGGCTGCTCGTATTCATTCAACTTATCCAAAACCTATAATCATGCGCAGACTTTTCTCGATTGACATATTGCGAGCCGCGGCCATCCTATCGATGGTTCAAGTCCATTTCATTGGCAACCTTTCCCCATATGAGGCTTCTTCGAAGATCCCTTACGACATCTCGATATTTCTGGGCGGATTCGCGGCACCGATTTTCACATTTTTGGTTGGACTCAGCCTATGGCTCTGGCTGAACAAGCAGCAATCCATCGAAGCTGACGAATCCAAAATGCGCCGCTTTATTGTTAAACGTGGCTTGTTGATCGTGCTCTTTGGCTTGATCTTCGCCGTGATCATGTGGACACCTGAGGAGATCTTTGGATGGGATATTCTGCCCATGATCGGCCTATCGACGCTGATTCTCTATGCCTTCCGCCGAGTGCCATCAAGATATTTGCTTTCGCTATCAGTGCTGATCTTGCTCATTGCGCCACCTCTACGAGAGCTGACCAATTACAACTCCCATTGGATCTACGAAGAATATACCTATGACTTCACCATTCGTGATATTCTCCTGGGAGTAAGCCTGCAGGGGTATTTTCCACTGCTACCCTGGCTGGTATTTCCCATTGCTGGATTCTGTTTGGGAAGAGAGATCACACAAACCGATAAGAACAACACAAAGGTAGACAAGCAACTCCCAGCCCTGGGAATCATTGTGATCTTTATATCTGCAATCGGCGCCCTATCCAATACATATTTCCCCATTGGCGCAAGCTGGTATTTGAGCTCCTATTCTTTTTATCCAGCCTCGACGACCTTCGTTCTCGGAAAACTCGGTTTCATTTTGCTGGCTTTCTGGTACCTTCACAAGAAATTCGATCTCGGAGACACATCAGAAACTGCTGGGATGGAATTCATCCGACTCTACAGCAAGTTCTCACTGACAACCTATGTTGTTCATCACGCCGTACATTTGTGGCCTATCTACCTATTGGCCGCCTGGAATGACGAGGATATTTGGTATTTCTATCAAGATGCGACATCGACACCTGTTGCACTGCTATTGACAGCAGCTTTCATCCTGAGTTTTTATTTTATATTGAAATACATCGACACTCGAAACCGAAAATCATTCTCACTCGAAGGATTGCTGAGAAAGTTGAGCGAGGCATAAGTCAAGGCTAGTCATGTCACCACGTTACACATCAGCCCCGGACCCCCAAGCATTCAAGGAACAAGTTTGGCACATTGTCAGACAGATTCCCCCTGGCAAAGTCAGCACATATGGCCGCATCGCAGAAATGCTATCTCCACCAGGGAATATGGACCCCAAGAGTTATTTAGCCTTTGGCGCTCGTTGGGTTGGCGGCGCCATGGCAGGCTGCCCTTCCGATGTGCCCTGGCAGCGCGTGATCAATGCCCAAGGAAAGATCAGCGTACGACACGCAGCCCAGGAGCAACGTATACTTCTCGAAGCCGAGGGCGTCCAATTCGACGAGCGCGACCGCGTGGATTTAAAGATATACCTTTGGGAGGGCCTCGAATAAGGATAAAGCATAGGAGTTGGTTTCTTGAAACTGCTAGTTGTACATCCGAACCGTCTCACTTATTCCAGGATATTCTTGTGCCTTGAGCCCCTGGGATTAGAATTGGTTGCGCAAGCCAGTCGAGCGTCCGGTCATCAAGTTAAATTGATCGACCTTCAGGTGGAATCCATTCAGGATTACTTTAGAATCTTAAAAACTTGGCAACCCAATGCAGTAGCCTTTTCTTGCAATTATCTAGCTAATGTACCCGAGGTCCTGGATTTGGCAAAAACAACTAAGCTGAATCACCCCGATTGTTTTATATTCGTCGGCGGTCACAGTGCATCTTTCATCGCCCGAGAATTATTAGAACATGCTCAGGGAGCTATCGACTGTGCCTTGAAGGGGGAAGGTGAGGCAGGAGTGCCATTACTGTTGAAAGCGGTTGAACATGATCGAGCTTCAATAGGTCAGGTACCTGGCGCGATCACTTTGGACGACGAGGGCCCTCCTCCGGTTTATGTGCAAAGCCTGGATGAGATTTTTCCAGCTAGGGATCTACTCCGCAAACGTCGGAATTATTTTATTGGCGTTATCGATCCTTGCGCCTCCATTGAGTTCAGCAGGGGATGTCCGTGGGATTGCTCATTTTGTAGTGCCTGGACTTTCTACGGTCGCAAATACCGTCTTGTCAGTCCCGAGAAAGCCGTAGACGATCTCGCGCGTATCGAGGAACCAGGCGTCTTTATTGTCGATGATGTAGCCTTCATCCACCCCGAACACGGTATGGCGATAGGCGAAGAGATATTAAAGAGAGGCATTAAAAAGAAATTCTACCTGGAAACAAGGGGGGACATCCTTTTAAGAAACAGGGAAGTTTTTGCACTTTGGAAACGGTTAGGTTTAGAGTATATGTTCGTTGGGCTTGAAGCAATCGATGAGATAGGATTGAAAAAATATAGAAAACGGACGACATTACAAAAAAACTTTGAAGCGCTTGAATTTGCACGATCACTGGGTATACAGGTAGCAGTAAATATCATTGCTGACCCTGATTGGGACGAAAGTAGGTTTAAAATCGTTCGTCAGTGGTGCCTCGAGAATCCTGAAATAGTAAATATCAGTATTAACACGCCCTATCCAGGGACCGAAACCTGGGTTACCGAGTCTAATAGAATTACGTCAAAGGACTATCGTCTTTTCGACATCAACCATGCTGTCTTGCCGACTCGTTTGCCGCTACACCAATTCTACGAGGAGTATGTCAAAACACAACAGATCATCAAAAAAAACTATCTGAGCAGAGATGCACTGAAGAACTTAGCAAAGATCATGATCGGCAATCTAATGAGAGGGCAATTGAATTTTATCAAGTCAATCTGGGGATTTGACAGCATTTATGATCCTGAACGTTTATTGGCCGATCATGAACAAGCTGTCCGATATCAAATTTTTGTTCCCAATCACGCTTCGAAGGTGATCAAACGCGAAGATCTATACATTCTCCATGATATGGATTAGATTATGACAATGGATGGCCAAATCTCAGCAAGTCAGAAATCGAAAAGCTTACTATCATGAAGTCAAGTCCTTTACCAAAAAAACAAGTGAAGATAC
>CAZLNX010000318.1:0-6901 GCA_964560795.1 uncultured Anaerolineales bacterium
TATATTCTTGATTATTCAGATCAGTGTAGAAGACCTTTTCTTCCAGCCCTGGTGAGTAGAGATCGGCCGTAGGCGATACCAAGGTGACGGAGAGCGTTTCAGCGAGATTGCCGAAATTAGCATCATCACTGAATGCATTGGCTGCAAAATCAAGTTCCAATGCCCCATTGAGAAAGAGGCCAGTTGTATTCCCCGTATCGCCATCAACCAGATAATAGCGATACACGCCATCCCCAAGGTCATCAACTGAATCGATTTGAGCATCTCCCAGGCCGTCACCGCCAAGAGAGAAGTCATTGGTATCAATAGTATTTCCGTCAATCATCGCACCGCTGGTGGCTTTGTAGCGCACGTCAATGTATGCTTCACCATTCAACACGCTAAGACCTACCACAGGGCTGCCCAAGGTACCATTCAGGGTCATTGTGGAACCGGCAACGGTAAAGGTTTCAGTCATGGCGATGCCCTGGTTGCCATCGCCATCTTGCCAGCTGTTAGCAGCAAATTCTAGGTTGAGTGTTCCGGGTACAAAATTGCCGGTGAAAGCATATCGGTACGTAGTACCTTCAACCAACGTGGGAGCTCCCTGCAACGCCACGCCATTATGTGCGCTGCCGGAAAATTCGAACTCATACTCATTGCCACCAATGCCAGTGATGGTGCCACCTTCAACTGCGGGTAGGAATTGAACATCAAGATACTTGCGTTCGTTAAGTGTGGCCACATCTATGCTGGCATCGGAGATCGGATCAACTAATTGAGCACGGGTGCTGTAGACAACAAAAGTTTGCGAGTCCGCAACGTTCAAACTCCCCACCGAATCGTAGAACGATCCTGCCACAATACTGACTGTCACTACACCAGGTTCCAGATCCGCGTCCAGGCTATACGCATATGTATTGGCATATCCATCAACTGCAGTGGGACTGCCCAAATTAACCCCTGATGTACCCGGACCTGCCAGCGTGATCTCGTCGCCATCAATCGAGGCGGGATCTAATTCAGTCCCTTCGGGGACAAAGAAACGCACCACAATTTCGCCGCGGTCATTGATTTCGGTAACACTGAGCGAAACAGTATCTTCAGGAGATGCCAAACCCGCGCTGGGGATAGCAACCGAGAAGCCTTCTGTCTCAGCCAAATTCTGCGCCCCTGAGTCATCCGCCCAACTGCCAGCGTTGAAGACAATCTCATAGTCGCCGGGTGTGAAGTCATTGGTGAAGGTGTAGCGGTAAACGTTGGTGGTATCTTCAACTAATTCGGGTGTGCCGTTAAAATCGATACCATCAATGGTGAATTCGTCGCCATCAATGGTGAAAGCATCAATTGCGGCACCAGTGCTGGGCAGGAACTCGACATCAATATATTCGCGGTCATTGAGGGCCTTCAGACTGATCTCACCGCCATTAGCAGGGGCGTACAGGTTGGCATTGGGATTATCCGCAGGCGTAACCGTCACAAATTCCACCGGATTACCATCCGGGCCTTCGAAGCCTAATTGCAGCTTACCTTCCACTACCATAAAGCGGAATTGCTCTGGAATATCACCCAGGAAGAGTACCGTAGCTCTGCCAGAAGCAACATTCGAAACATCCGCATAGATGCGTCCAGTTATGCTGACCATCTCCGCGGCAAAATTGAGGCGACCTGCAGCCATGAATTTTCCATCGGTGCTGATCTGTAATTGAACTTCACCGTTGAAGGTATTCTTGTTGGCATAGTTGGAGAACAGCTTTCCGCCGCCGGTGATGATCATCGGCGAGATAAAAGCTGCAAGGAAGCCCAGTGGGTTATCTCCTCCCCCCATAGCATTATATTGATTCAAAACCTGCTGTTTAACCTCGGCCAACCACTGATCCGCAGTAATATTGGGGTCGACCCCAAAGGGAATCTTGCGCAATTCGGATGGATTAGTAACCGAAGGCAAGCTCTTGAAGAACTCCACCCCACCGCTGAAATCGCCAATCGCTAAGCCAGTGTACGGTTCAAGCTGAATACCCGCCGGCATGGTTGCACTCAGGAAGACACCTAGCGGCCCCAATTCTGACAGCGCAAACTTGATGGAGAATCCGCCAATACCTGGCATTTCGAAGCCACCCTGTAAGCCCATGAAGAGCACCCGGTCATGCACCACCGTTGTGCTGTCATTGGAGCCGATCATATTGCCATTGACATCCACCTTGAGGATGCCGCCGATCAGACCGCCCATCACAAACCCACCAAACATATCACCGGAAACCGACACCGCAATCCCGCCAATATCTACAATGGGGAACTTGCCTTCCAGCAATAAACCGAGATCGATCTTGATGCCATCTACAGCCCCGCTTACCTGTAGCGGCAGGCCGTACAGGCCATTCATGGAGGCCGAGAGGGTCAAGACGAAATCGGCGGGGTTGGCGTTGATATCATCCCACTCTATGCCAATCTCCGTAATCTGGATGGGCAGCCATTCTGGCCAACCCACCGAGGAGCCTGTCATAGCGCTGGCTTCGATGAATACTCCAAACCCTTGGTAGGTGATGAATGAGCCATCACCCAGGAAGCCAAACTTGCGCATCTCGCCGCCCACGCTAATCGGACCGACATTCAGGGTGGCGCCCAGCGAATCGAATGAAACAACAACTTCATTGGCAGCGGCTTTGGTGTTGATATTGAAATTGGTGCCCTCAATGATCAATATATCGGCAAAATCAAAGGAGAACTGATCAGCGTTGAAGATGAACCCATCTGGGACATTGCCGGTAAATGTCAGGGTGGCACGGACGGCCTCGGTGTTGACATCTGGTCCGTCGGTTATACTACCCTCAAAGGTGCCGCCGGGGAAGAGCCAGGCGCCATCAGCAGCGATATAGACATTGCCGTTGAAGCTGAAGGCTTGTCCAAAGGTAACTTCAACATCCTGAACACCGGCCTTGATGCCATCAATCCGCAGAATAGTGCCGAAATCAATCGAGTCCGTGTATTGCAGGTAGGCTTCACCCAGCGAGAAACCATCAGTGCGAATGCTCAAGCCTGGTTTGCCATTGTAAGGCTCTAGCGCACCTTTGAGTGAAATGGGGATAATTTCGACTGAAAGACTGGTTACACGAATGAGTTCCTGGCTTTCTCCATTGTGGTCGGCCGGATCGTAATTGGGGTCGTATTGAACAGATATACCTGTGCCGGTGACCTCGAGCACATCCTTGATTTCAACCAAAACTGATCCAACCTGGATCATGAATTTGCCCGTCAGGCTGATATCGGGCATGGCAAAGAGATTGGCCAAATCCAGATCAACAGCAATTTCGAATGCCCCCGCCAAATCAGTTAGTTCAGCTTTGATGCCGCTGCCCGTTTGTTGATTACCGAAATCGAAAGCGGCACGCGCCAGGGCAAGCCCAACCATAACGGTCAAGCGGGGATTTGAATTCCCCGCGCCGTCATCGACCATCTTGAAGCCAAAATCCTTGACGATGACCGATGGCCCTTCAAGAGCTAATGTGGCAAGTTTTATACTATTGGTAGCCGAGTAGCCACCGTCAACAATGGTAAAGGTCTGAGTATCGTTCAGGTTGCCTTTGCCGCTGAGATCGTACCAGCCATTGGGAGCAAACTGCAGCGTCACTGCTCCCGCTAGGAACAGATCAATATCATTAGCGGTATCTTTATCTTCCAATTGATAGCGATAGGTAGTACCACCCAAATGCTCAATACTGCTCAACTGGGCATCACCCAACCCCGCACCGGATAGTGAGAACTCAGCATTGGCATCCGTAATCGTCGTGAGATCTATGCCCTGATCACTATAATCATTAAAAGTTATATCAATATATTTGCGACTGTTAAGGTTGGTAAGGTCAATTTGCCCATCATTGAGAGGATATTCCAACGTGGCGTTGGGATTGCTGCCCGGCGGCAGTGTTGCGGTTTCCAAACCTGCTTCGAACATATCCAGTGGGTCGCCATCATAATTAGGAGATGAAGCTGCAGCAGTTCCGAGGATCGAGAATCCGGTCACGCGCATATCCATCAGGCGGAACCCGTCTGTAGGACTGATGCTGAAGCGAGCCGCGGCGGATATGCTGAAGATTTCCTTTAATGTTAGTGTGTCAGTATCACAATCCGCTTCGCACTTTGTGATCAAAAGCGAAACGTTGGGGATATCAATCAGAATAGTACCGCTGGCCCGCTGGATTGCAGTAATATCGCCTTCGAGGGTGAATATGTTGGTTACGCTAAGGATAATGTGACCGCTGAAGACCTTAATATTTTCTGCGGTGGTGAATTTAACCTCAACATCATCTCCCGATGTGTGTACAGTTTCATCTACAACCTGACCCGTTTGGTTGACGCGTACGCTGAGTGAGCCTTCAATTTGCAGGCCGGGTAATCCAACCAATTCAGCAGAACCAGACGCATCCAGGGCATAAGTGGAATCGGATGCACCGTCCTTTATCAGCACCAAGCCCAGGTTGGCGCTGGCAACTTTGATGCCTAGATCATCATCGGGGTCATTCGGTGTTTCCAGTCCGACCCCCATAAAGGCATCGATCCCTGCGGCACCAATGAGCAACTTGGTAGTCGTCCCATCCACCTGTTTCTCGAAGCCAAACGCCCCAGAGATGGTCACAAAGTCAACAACGGTCAGATCCACCGAACCATATAAACCCATCACATCAGCACCATCATCAAAATCTATCTCAACTGTGATCGGTGTTCCATCAGCCTCTTTACCAACAACGATGCTTTCGTCCACAGCAGCGCCTGTCTTATTGACCCTGACTTCAAGCGTGGCGCTCAATTCGAGAATGCCATCAAATCCGACCAGTGCAGCTGATCCGCTGGCTGTGAGAGCATATTTATTGGCTCCACCGGTACCTTGGATGAGCACCATTCCAAAGCCAGCATTTGTGATGCGTACTCCCATAGATTTATCAGTCGTACCGAAGAATGTAGAGATGTTGTCCGCGCCAACGAGCAATTTCGATGTTCCCCCACCGCTCTGCTTTTCTACCCCAAAGTTGCCGCTCACGGTGACGAAATTATCAATCCCCAGGGTAAGTCCACCAAAAGCCCGCTGCACTTCTCCTGCATCGCCATCCATCGTGAAGGTGACATCGGTTGTTGGCCCAACGGGAACAACCAAATTTTGGGTGTCGTAATCAACCAGGGTGTCATCACTTGCTTTCTTGTTAACTTCGATACCAAAGCCAGTGGCAGTTACTGTTAGACCGGGGATACCGACCAAAGTCGCTGTTCCGATGGTGGCCTGAACTGAAGTCCATTTGCGACTTGTACCACCGACCTCGCTCCACAGTGCAATGGCGATGTTTATTCCAGCAATATAAAGACCGATCGCATCGGCAGTACCTTCACCATAACCCAAGAAAGCGCTCACATTGGATAAGCCCAGGCTTAGTAGATTCGCCGTAGCACTGCCACTACCGGAGAGAGCGACGGATTGATTGGTGCTTTTCTCCACTCCAAAATCACCAGTAACACTCACTAGATCGAAAATATTAATGGTGACATTGCCAACCAACTGCAAATAGTCACCCTTGATATCGTCAATATCAAAGGCTACTTCCTGTCCAGGGCCTACGTTGACTGATAGTGTTGTAGCCTGTGTCTCGCCATCCCCCTGGTGGTAATCAACCAATGTCTGGTCACTAGATGCGGCCTTATTAACTTCTATCGCGGCTGAATTGACGGTCAAACTCAAGCCAGTGACACCATCAAATGTAGCGGATCCAACAGATGCTTTGACTGTAGTCCAAGAACGGCTAGATCCGCCTGCTTCACTCCACAGTGCAATAGCCAGATCTACATCCGTCAATGAGAGACCCAGTTCATCCGGAGTATCTTTCCCATATCCAACGAACGCGTTGACATCAGCCATTCCAATGGTCAGCAGATCAGCAGTAACAACATCCCCCGTGTCCAATATAATGCTCTGGTTTGTTCGTTTTTCTAAAGCAAAGCTGCCGCTCACTGTCACCAGACCAAAGATATCAATATCCACATTGCCCGTAACCTGGACATAATCACCCTTGTCATCGTCAATATCAAATGTCACAGTAGTTGTCGCACTGACTGGAACATCCAAAACAGTGGCTTGCGTTTCGCTACCAGTCACTTTGTAATCCACAACGGTACCATCATCGGCCCGCTTGTTGATCTCAACAGCAGCAGTTTGCACCGTCAAACCGAGACCGGTGACTCCCTGGAATGAAGCATCATCCACATTGCCCTTCACTGTCGTCCATGAACGCCCGGAACCGCCTTGCTCGCTGATAAAGGCAACAGCCAGATCAACATCTGTAAGGCGAATACCCACACCACCGTAACCAACAAATGAGCTAATACCCTCCATGCCCAACGTCATCACATTCGCGGTAACCACATCGCCATTGGAAAGCACTATCGCGTCATGCGTAGATTTCTTGAAGGCAGCACTACCAGAGACTGTCAGGAAATCAAATACCTTCGCACTGAAGGTCGTCAAGCCAAACGCCAGCGTGTTCGCAGCGATGTCTTCCGTAAAGTCGTAGCTCGCCACGCCCACCGTCACGTCATCATTCGCCGCATCAATCGTCATCCCGGCACTCGTGTACTGCACCAGCACGCTCGCCGCATTGAGCGCCGCAAACCCGGCCAACTCCGCCGTGAACGTGCCCCCTGACAGCTCGAACGCCGTCTGCCCATCCTGCGCTCTCAGCCCAAAGTTCGCCCCAGCCAGTTGCAGGTACACCGCTGCACTCACCGACAACTTCGCCGTGATCCCGTTCCCCGCCGCCACGATCTCACTGCCCACCTTCTTGAACCCCAACGCATCTCCACTCAAACTCACAAAACTCGACACGCTCGCACTGAAGGTCGTCAAGCCAAACGCCAGCGTGTTCGCAGCGATGTCTTCCGT
>CAZLNX010000318.1:7001-7318 GCA_964560795.1 uncultured Anaerolineales bacterium
CGCCGCAAACCCGGCCAACTCCGCCGTGAACGTGCCCCCTGACAGCTCGAACGCCACCGCTGCCCCTTCCATCTTCAGCCCGAAGTTCGCATTCGTCAGCGATACGCTGGCCGCCGCTCCCGCTTCCAACTTCACATCCACCCCAGCGCCCGCCGCCACGATCGCCGTGCCACTCTTCTTGAAGCCCAGGTCCCCTGTGATCGAGACAAAGTCCGCCACGCTGGCGTCAAACTCCGTCACGTCTACGACAACTGTATTGGAAGCTATAGGAGGTGTGCAAAAATAAGATCCCATTTTTGAAATGGTCTGGAAGAATC
>CAZLNX010000319.1:0-7312 GCA_964560795.1 uncultured Anaerolineales bacterium
ATCTGCTGAATAATCGCAGCTTCCTGTTCGTGGATAATCAATGTTTTACCGTCTTCGGAGAGCCTATAGCCGTAAGGCGGCTTTTTGCCATGCAGCATTATTCGACCGTTTTTCACAACTTGCCGACGACCACGAACCATACGTTCATTTATTTTTTCTCGCTCATACTCAGCAATTGTTGCACGAATATGTTTGTTCAATCGACCTTCTGGTGTATCTTCATACTCTGCTAAAACATAAGCTACTTCAACCCCCGAGCGGTTCAGTTGTTCTTCGACAATCAATTGCTTTGCAAGTTTTCTACTTAACCGATCAAGCTCTCGTACAACCAATACATCAAATTCCTTAGCTTGTGCCATCTCCCTAGCTCGGTTTAATTCTGGGAGTTCAAAGGATGCCCCAGATGCACCTCGATCATCTTCAGCCAATTCAGCAACAATTTTCCACCCCTTACCTATCGAAAAGTCGCGACATAACTCTAGCTGTCCGGCTAAATTTCGTCCATCCTTGCCACGATCATCACTTGATACTCTCGCATATAAAACTGCTCTTTTTATCATTTTGAACCTCCATTTGATAAAGTAACTCCGCGCCAGGACGGGGTAGCTTTGCTTTACCTCACCACGACTTATCGAGGAATCATTTCTCTAATTTCGCCAAGTTCAAAACCTTATGCTTCCTCTACATCATTAAGCATAAGGTAAACAGAATCCTTGACATCATCCAAATTTTGACCGCAGACCGCTACTTCCCATCCTCGTCGAATCTTGGCCAGACGATGGGCTGTCTCAATCCTGTTTATGTGTTCCTTATCGCACATATTGATTCCTATTGTTAGGGTACCTTGCTTTCTTCCCGGCAAGTAAAGCAAGACGCCCCGGTGGATTTATCGGGGCGTCTTGCTTATGGCTTATAATTGAGTCAGCCTGCCCGCCGCCACGTCGGTGGGTTGGGTTAGGGTCATGTAAGTGCACCAACACTTGCATGACCCGATTTAATTTGTCTCGTTTATAGAATAATTATAACATATGTTCTAATTTTCTTGAGGGGAATTCGCCTTCATATCTTCTCAAATACTATTCTTCATTGATCATGAATTGGTGAATTATTTGGACACTCACCAGACATGTAACCACTTCCCAGTAACTATCCCCCTTTTATGGATGATCCGATTCATATCGTTGATGTGAAAATCCGCAACTGTTACTGCTTTTGTAGTTGTATTCCAGTGTTCAATGTAGTTTCCTACGATAACATTTGCCCACACACAATTTGGTTCGTTTGATTCTATTGTCAAAGTACAGCGCAAATTACTTACTCGAGTTCTAACATACCCAAGTCCAGTATCTCTTCATAATTTGTACGAGGAATAAATTAAGTATTAAAAACATTGTAATTTTAGGATAAAATTACCACTTCAAATATACGTGCAGAATCAATCTCAAGGATTGTCACTATGAATCTTCGCAAACACACAATCTTTATATCCGCCTTATCTATTGGAATAGCCCTAAGTTTCAAGACATTTATCATGCTAACCATTCCTTCGGGAGACATCGAGTTTAAAGCAGCAATAGTTAGCATTTTGTGCAATATACTGTTGGGGTGTCTAATCTTCTATGGAGTATTTTATACGCTCCATTTCCTAGAAGCTTTTCGAGAAAGGGATACGCATCAAAGGGGAAACAGAATTGAAAAATATGTACTCCACATGTGGAAGGGGGGAAATAATCTACATCAACAGAATCCAATATCACCTATCAATTCGTATAAACAGGATACAAGGGATATCATATTGGTTGATCCCCTCTCCTGGAAAAATCGATCAGGCAAAAAAAGTTCATATTCCGACGTAGAGAAGTTGCATGCGATAGAAAAGTGGGATTCGCGCGACACAGCTCTCTATCCCATAACCTTGGAGGAATTTTTAGCAAATGAATTTGGTGTGTCAGGCGGAGTGCCCAATGTTGCCAAATCGACGTTTTACACATGGCGCAAACAATTTCGTCAATATGCATTGAACGAGGAAAACAAAAAAGATACGAAAGAATCATAATTCTTCCATACATCTACTTGTACAGATTCTGCACTCCCGTGTGCTACAAAAATAGCCGCTTCAATGCGGTCTTTTTGTAGCACAAGGAGTAAACATGGCAAAAATCATTATTCACATGGAAGAAAGAGAACATAACGCCTTATTTCAATGGGCAGAGCAGGAATATCGTACCCTACAAGCCCAAGCAGCCATCATAATCCACAGAGAATTAGAACGACAGGGGTTATTGCCTGCGTCAGGCAATAACCCATCGGCTTTAGAATCTCCATTAGGGGCACAACTGGTTGTGGAGGACTGAAATGGCAGAAAATATTCATCCGTCCCCAATCCCCAACCTTACCCAAGAGCAAAAGAAAGTCTTGGGTGAAGTTTACCGTTTGATCATCTCCTGGTCACGAAAGATCCCAGAATCGGAACTACAGAATTTATCCAACGGTCCAACCTCGCAGCTTATGGTACCGCCGAATCAGCATCAGCAAGATGATAGCAATGGGACCCACTCCGATGCATATACTACGCCCACTGAAACCCAAGACAATCCAGCAGCAAGATTTTCGGATGAAATCTTAGGGGAGGAACAAGCATGATCCGATTAACACATTCAACAGGAAAATATGCACTGGCCAATAAACAACCCAGACTAGTCCGTAATCCTTCCCTGGCTTATATCAACATTACACATGAGCAACTATCTCCGTTTAGCGAGATAAAAGATCATATCAACCAACTTGTCGGCAACACTCTCAACCAAGGAAAGCAGATTCAGGATATTGTCCTAGCAATTGATCTCATCAGCACATCAAACGCGATCTCAAACGGTAAAGCTCAGAAAATCGCCATCAAGACACTCAAATTTATTGACCGACACTTCCCCTCTCTGAGAGATCGATTTGTGGGTATTACCGACGATGAGAAAACATTACCACTCCAGGCACTTATGATTACAGGGGTTTTAGCTTTAGAAGAAATCGATAACAAGCACTTGTTTGTGATGGAGTAACACATGAATAATAGTGATTATCACATTAGCGAATCAAGTAGAGTGTGTGGGAGAAACCATCACAACCATAACCTTTGCGGAGGAGTTGGGACTCATTGGTGTAAAGATTTTGCTTGCCAATTTGGAGCCTCAGGAGTAAGTCACCTTTTCTCTAGGGTTGGACATCTCCAGGATTGCATCAGCCGCTATTCGATCAGAATCCAATATGCGAATTTCTATTCCCCTTTCTGGGGAGACTCAACAATACTCCCAACGATAAACGCACTGAGAAAGTCAAGCGCGAGACGACCACTTGGTTTCTAACCGAAGCGAAAAGTTCTTTTTCCGAATTTGCGAGCGTACAACTGCTGACTTGTAAAGAACACCAGCAATCTTTATGACCGTAATCTGAAACAGGTCACTGAAAGATCAATGATTTAGCACAAGAAGGTCAAAAATGGTAACCAAAATCATCACTGTAGCTAACCAAAAAGGTGGCGTTGGAAAAACTACCACTGTTATCAATGTCTGCCACGGGTTGGCCCTTCAAGGGAAGAAAATCCTCGCCCTGGATTTCGATCCCCAGGGAAACCTAGCCTCTGCTTTGGGTATCAAACAAGAGATGGGCATCTATTACCTGCTCACGATGGGGCAACACAACAAGCAGGAGCGCCAATTCATCCACCAGACGGTGCGAACTACTGGGCGCGATAATTTGTGGATCATCCCAGGAAACCAAGATACACGCGGGGCACAAATTGACATGAGCACCCGCGAGCGGCCTGTATCCTATGTTCGACAAGTGCTGGATATTTTCATGAAAAACAGGCTGGATTATATTGTCATCGACACATCCCCCAGCCTGGGTGGGCTTCAAGAGCGCGCCCTATGGGCAGCGGATCTCGTCATTGTGCCGACAGCTATGGAGTATCTCAGCAACCAGGGCGTTATCAAGCTGACCGAGATATTGAAGGTGCTGAATGAGAAATATCGCTGGACCGGCAAACTGCTGGGCATTTTGCCCACATTCTACGATGAGACTACACGCCAGAGCAAAGACTCTCTGAATAATCTCCGAAATGCCTTTGGCGATCTGGTTTTACCGATCATCCACCGCGCAACTGCATTGAGAGAGTCAGCTGCTGACGGGCAGTCGATCTTTGAGAAGGATCCAACATGCCGGACTGCGGAGGAGTACCAACAAGTTGTCAAAGCTGTCTTGAGAGCCAGATAGGGAGGATCAGATGCCCCGCAATCCGTTCTATGAATATGATAATACTCAATCCCAGCCGGAAAAGACGAAGGATTTGGAGCAGGGCAGTGAACTTGACCGTTTAAAAGGACTTGTCGATGAACCCCATGATATCGAAGGAAGATGGGAAGGTGACCATGAATCAAAGCCAGAAAAGCCGGATTTCCTGGGTGATATCTCGACGGCAGATTGGCGGCCAAAGAAGAGAAGGGATACCCGCAAGCGAGGGCCAGTTTTGTTTGTACGAAATATCGACGATCTAAGAGAGCCTCTTGTCAAGATCGCCGAAAAGATAGGCGTCCCTCGTGACATGCTCGTCCGTCACCTGTTAGAACGCGGCATTCAAAGCCATTTATCCGGAAACTCTGAATTAATCTCCGTGTTGGATCAAAGACTTACGCTTTACCCTGCTGAGACGCCACCTCGCAAGCGAAAAAAGAGAAACTCGAAGGGAGTGGGTTTTCGAGGAATTCCAGAGGGTACATACCAACAGATCGATCAAATTGCAGGTAGTCTGGGCGTTCCAAAATGGCAGGTGATCCGGCGAATTCTCGAAGACGGGATCGCCGGGTACAAATCCAAGACGATCAAGATTCAACCTAAAAAGATTCAGACCACAGCGTATACCCTCTACCCCAATGAGTAATTTGATGAAACCAAAACGGGATTTTCGACAAAAATATTCGCTATTTGAAAACGTGATAACCCGCGTGTTATCAACTGGGTTACCTGTATGTTATCTGGCGGTTATCTATGGGTTTTCACGTGGGTTATCGCTCCCTCTTTGTGCCGCTTTGTGAGCGTTCCTACAACATGCTCGCTTGTGATTACCTATCGTCGAAAAAACGCCGCTTAGAGAGCGTCCTGGTGGTTTCAATAGTAAACACCAAACAAACAAGAAATCCCGTTCGGAGAGCATCCGGGGCATAACAACAGTGACAAGTAAACGCGTCATTGCCAACCAACTAGCATATCTTAGCAGGAGAGAGAAGCCATGCCAACGAGCATTGACATCGAAAAATTATTAGACCACATCGACATCGTCGTCTTGGCTGATCACCTTGGGGCTGTCCTCAAGAAAAAAGGTCACGAGTGGCGCGGGGTCTGCCCCCTTCACGCTGGTGCGGACAACGAGACCGCTTTCCAGGTCAGCGTAGACAACGATAACCGGGGCTATTGGCGCTGCTGGACAGGTTGTGATACCGGCGGCGACGCCATCGATTTAGTAAAGCAAGCCAAGAATATGGGCTTCATTGAAGCGGTCGAATATTTGGCTGGTTACGCGGGCCTATCTCTGGAAGATATCGGTATGACCCCGGATGCTGCCCAGGCACACGAGAAACGTAAACATCTTACGAATGTACTCGACCTGGCTGCGCGTTACATTGCAACACGGCTCTGGTCAGAAGAAGGCCAACATTGTCTAGAATACGCCCGCTCCCGTGGGTTCAGCGATGATGCCTTGCTTATGGCGGGGTGGGGATTCGCTGACGGAGGAACTGACCTGCACAATTATCTGGTTGAGATCGGGGCCGATGTATCCTTGGCACGCGAAATTGGCCTGATCCGCGCCGATAGTTGCGATTTCACAGCCAACGGAGGAGGGGATAAAGCATCTCCAGAAGGTTGGCTTGTGTACCCTCATAGCGAAGGTACCAACGTGAAAATTCAAGCATGCGAAGATTGCAAGGCTGACACCTGGCATCATAGTCAAAGCTGTCTGCGGCATGAAGTTGTATTCAGCCATATCCAGGGCGTGACCTACTTTTCAGCGCGTGCCATCAACCTGAAAGTAGAAGGTGGGGACAAATCCCGCAACCTGCCTGGAAGACGCCAACTTTACAAAGCCGAGATCACCGGAGTGCGTGAGATCATCTTGTGTGAGGGACAGGCCGACGCCGAGAGCTACCGGCAAATGGGCTTTTCGGCATGGGCTTTATGTGGTCTAGGGAATGTCCCTGAACGGGATTTGCGATTACTTCAGCAACGCCCGGTGGTGTACCTGGCCTTCGATGGAGATCAAGAAGGTCAAGAAAAACAAAGTCAACTGGCCTCCAAGTTTGGGCCGCTGACGATGTTAGTGTCACCCTTGGATGGCTACAAAGACGCCAACAATTTCTATCAGCGTAACCCAGACGTGAGTCTGATCGCAACGTTGTTAGAAAATGCCACCCCAGTCATCGAAGAGCATTTGGAGAAAGTTAAACACGCTCCCCCCCACAAGCTCCAGGAATTTACCGGGGAATTCATCGATTTTCTCAAGCAGCTTCCCAGTGAGGTCGCTCCCCGTTACCTGGGCCGCGCTCAACGTGCCTTGGGTATGACACGAAAAGAATTGCGCACTATGATCAGCGAAGTCGAGCGCAAAGATGGCAAAGCACCGATTCTTAGTGAAGTCAAAGATGGGAAATTGCATTTTCTAGGCAAACCCTTAGCCAACTTTGCCGCCTGTATCACGCATGAACTCACCATCGATGACGGATTGAATCTTCCGGAGGTGCACTACACCATCCATGGCATATTAGCCACTCACGAATCGCTGCGCGCCATCAATGTACCGGCAGCGGAATTCTCTGATATGAAATGGATCCACCGTTACTGTGGAGCGCGTCCGATCCTGTACGTTCCGCGAGGAAATTATTATCTGGTCACCCGCGCCATGCAGGAAAGTTCACTTGAAGATATGCAACGTGAGCGGGTTTTCACACATACCGGTTGGACAGAGATCGACAGTGGGCGCGGTTTTTTGACTACCGGGGGCATGATCACCGCGGATGGCTATGATGACAGCGTCCGGGTGGATCTGGGTGAAAACAACTTGCGCCATTACAACTTACCTAAACCCCCTAAAGGAGATGAATTAGCCAGAGCGGTGAAAGCCAGTGTGGATTTTCTCAATCTTGGCCCCTTGCGTGTCACTGCACCGGTCTGGGCAGCCATGTACGGAGGGCCGCTGACAGAAATCCGCCCGCTCTATACTGATCAAAAATAGGTTTTGTGAGAAACGGATAGTCGGGTAGACTTG
>CAZLNX010000320.1:0-7295 GCA_964560795.1 uncultured Anaerolineales bacterium
CCAAGGTTACTCGCTCAAGCCCTGTTTTGTCTAGGCTTCATGCACCAACGCCTCCTCTAGAACGAACATAAACAGCGTAGCAGAGAATGGCCGCGGACGCAAGCCTTACTAGCGAAAATAGTACAAATGCCTATCAGGGTTCGCAATCTGCCCGATTGACATTATATTGTGATAATTTTATAATGATCCTAACATTCTTGTTTCGTATGATCGATGAAGCAATGGATACGGTCGGCGAGTTCGGAGAAGTTCATCTGGTAGTCAATAAAGGGCGTTTTCGTTTCCTGATTACCCAGAAAAGTTACGATGCGCTGAAATATCATCCTGGCGAGATCGTCGAAGGAAAGTAATTTAACTTTCTTTGTAAGTGTGTGCGATTGGTGGTTCAGATCAAGCTGAAAAATCGGAGTATTGTCTAACGCGTAGCGGTGGACGACGCTCTGCGCCATACACAATCAAAAACCGGCAAATTTATAAGGTTCTGTCGGAATGGCGGAGCACGCCAGATGCCAGTAGATGGCAGCCCGCGAGTTTCCGATGGGGGAAATTGTAGAAATTTACTAACCATGGAAAATAGTTCATTTGGTATCCCAGATATGGATATTTGTCGAGCAAAAGAATATGGTCTGCGCGGATATGCTGATTGTTTGGTAGAAAAACCACACATATACCAATATGCTTTGTCTTTTGCGCATGGTTTCTTTTACAGTCACCCGAGTCGAAAAGAAATCATTCAAAAAACATCCTACGCATGTCAAAATGACCAAGATATGAAGAACGGAGTGGGACGATGAAAATATTGATAGTTGGGGTAGCAGGATTTATCGGCAGCCACCTGGCTGACCGGATGCTGGCCGATGATCATCAGGTGATCGGTGTAGATAACTTCAGCACAGGGCGACGCGAGAACCTAGCTCTCGTGTCTGACCATTCTCATTTTCAATTGATCGAACACGATATTACGGAGCCTTTGAACCTGGAGAAGACAGTTGATTGGGTGATGCAATTCGCCAGTCCATCAAGTCCGTCAGTATATATGCAATATCCGTTTGAAACATTGCGGGTGAACAGCGAGGGCACGCGCCACTTGTTGGAACTGGCCCGCAATCACCAAGCCAAATTTTTCCTCGCCAGCACAAGCGAAATCTATGGCGATCCTGATTTACATCCACAGTCCGAATCGTATTGGGGAAATGTCAATCCCATCGGTCCACGCAGCGTTTATAACGAAGCCAAACGATTTGCCGAATCCATCACCTATTCCTATTATCGTCTTTACGGCCTGGATATTCGCATCGCGCGCATCTTCGATACCTTCGGTCCCAGGATGAATCCAAATGACGGTCAGGTAATCATCAATTTCATCATCCAGGGTTTGAACGGACAACCTCTCAAGATGAATGGCAATGGTTCACAAACTCGCAGCTTTCAATATATCGATGATCTTATTGAAGGAATTATTCGACTAATGGATGTGGACTATCACGGACCGGTCAACCTAGGCCGACCAGATGAGCGTCCGATCCTCGAACTGGCCTATTTGATTCGCAAGCTGATGAAAAGTTCCTCTATAATCGAATATCATCCTTTGCCGCAAGATGAACCTCAGACAAGCTGTCCGGACATCGCGCTGGCAAGAAAATTGCTGGATTGGGAGCCTCAAGTGGATTTCCTGACGGGACTGCAAAAGACGATTGAATATGTTCAAACCCAGTTCTCTGCAAAGCAATCTGTATTGATGGATGCTTAGGGAACGAAGAAAGATGTCTTAGTAGATAGGTGACCATTTGCGTCTTCTTCTAATTAGTAAAAACACTCATATTGGATGGGAACTTCAGCGAACATTGGCTCCCCTAGGAGAGATCTATGCCACAGATTACCCAGAGATCGATTTAGGAAAGAGCTTGGCGATCCGTTCTTTGGTGCGGGCTGTCAAACCTAATGTGATTGTAAACGCTGCATCTTATTCAGCTGTGGATCAGGCTGAGAAAGAGCCATCGCAAGCACACGCCATCAATGGAACTGCCCCGGGTGTCATGGCTGAAGAAGCCCTCGAAGTGGGTGCTGGGCTGGTGCACTACTCTACAGATTATGTTTTTGATGGGGGAAAAGCGACCTCTTACACTGAGAGCGATAAACCAAATCCGGTCAATATCTACGGGAAGAGTAAGCTCGAAGGTGAGCGTGCAATCCAAAAAGTAAAAGGCCCATACCTGATCTTGCGTACTGGCTGGGTATATGGCTTACGGCAGAATTGTTTTGTCACTAAAGTGATGGCATGGGCGCGGGAACAAAGCACATTACGAATCGTCTCCGATAGGATTGGCAGCCCATCGTGGTGCGCATGTTAGCGGAGATCACAGCCCAGATGCTAGTAGGGGCCAAAGGAGAGATAGCAGCGTGGTTCAAAGAGAATACTGGAATTTATCACCTGGCAGGGAGTGGGAGCGCAAGTCGTTTCGAGTGGGCTCGGGCTATCATCGAAAATGACCCGCATAAGGCAGAGCATGTAACTAAAGTGGTGCTTCCCTCTCCCTCTCAAACATCAGAATTCCCAACCCCAGCAGAGCGTCCGCTGAACACTGCTTTGAATTGTGAGCGCTTTAACTCCAAATTTGGCTTGACAATTCCTCCTTGGGAAGAAACCCTTCGCTGGGCAATGGCGGATAGTCGCTGTATGTACTTGATAGGATGAGATACTTAGAAAGCATCTTCAAGGACACAGAGTTGGTTTGTTCATGAATGAAATAGCAATAATGACTAAGATAGTTGTATAAAGCCTCGATAGGGGACAATTCATAAAAGCCTATGACGACAAACGTGAACATAAAAAATCATCAAGAAAATTGGATGAGCATCACTCTGGATCAGGTATGCTACTTTGCCTACCGTGTTCGTGATATTATCATCTCTTTTCTAGGCTTAGTAGCGCTGTTACCCTTTTTTGCATTCGTTGCGCTCTTGATAAAGCGCGATTCGTCTGGCTCGATTTTTTATTGGGGGCCTCGTGTAGGGAAAAATAGCAAGCTGTTCAACATTCTAAAATTCCGTACGATGTATGATCGCCCCGAGAGTTTTCAGGGACCGGAGATCACAGCTCAAGGTGACCCACGAATTACCCCGGTCGGTCAATGGCTGCGAGACACCAAAATCAATGAACTACCACAACTTTGGAATGTGCTCATTGGCCAAATGAGCCTGATTGGACCCCGCCCCGAAGTTCCAGAAGTTGTAGAGAAATGGCCGCAGGAGATTCGCCAGATTATTCTTTCGGTACGCCCGGGGATTACGAGTCCGGCTTCGGTGATGTACCGTGATGAGGAAACATTGCTTCCATTGGGGGATGAAATGGGGACATATCTTGAATCCGTAGTTCCCAGGAAAATGCGCTTAGATCAGATTTATGTCAATAACCGATCTTTTTGGATGGATCTGGATGTGCTTTTTTGGACATTTCTGGTTTTAACTCCGCGTTTGGGTACGTATAAACTCCCTGAAGAACAGTTGCTCTGGGGGCCGATTTCCCGGCTGTTCCGGCGTTATTTGAACTGGTTTTCCATTGATGCCATTACCGCTTTCCTAGCCTTCGGAGTTTCCAGTGTATTTTTGCGCGTTTTCTTTGGTCCTTTAGATATCGGGTGGGTAAGGTTACTTTTGATTTCTCTAGGCTTTGCGCTTTTATTCAGTATTGTTGGGGCCGTTATGGGAGTTCAGCGAGTCTATTGGTCTAAAGCATCAGGGGTAGATGCTGTCTACCTAATTCCTCCAGTAGTCCTGGCGACGGGAATACTATTGGTTACGAATTTGGTGCTAGATATTTGTCCAGTGTCATTGCTGGTTTTTGGGTCTATAAGCATTTATTTTGGATTCGTCTTGGTGCGATATCGCAGCCGCATAATTACAGGATTGGCATTGCGACTCTTGTCCAGGTGGAGGACACCCACAATTGCCCGAGAACGAGTTTTAATAATTGGTGGAGGAGACGCGGGTCAATCAGCAGCATGGATGATGCAGCATAATGGAAGTGGTTCAACCTTCCATGTTATTGGCTTCGTAGATGATGATATTTATAAATCAAGACTTCGTATTCATGGCGCTGAGGTTTTGGGTGGAAGAGATGATATTCCTGCGTTAGTAGAAAAACATGATGTGGGGATTATTGTCTTTGCCATTCATGAGGTTTGTGCTAAGGAGTGCCAAAAGATCTTAGATATTTGTGACAAAACTCCCGCTCGTGTTGTGATGATGCCTGACTTCATGGGGAGACTGAATGCTGTCGCTTCGATCTTGACTAATATCCAGACTGTTGAGGCACGACTCTGTTCTAACGAGATTGAAAAGCGCAGCAGGATGGAGATGCCATGAGTTTTTGGAGGAATAAACATGTCCTGGTAACCGGGGCGGGAGGGTTTATTGGCAGCCATCTCACAGAATGCCTCTTGGCAGAAGGGGCCAAAGTTCGTGCTTTCGTGCGCTATAACTCCCGCGGAGATGAGGGTCTGCTTTCTTTCATCTCCCCAAAAATCTGCCCAACACTTGATATTGTCGCTGGTGATTTACGCGATTTCAACGCGCTGAAAGCCGCAATGGAAGGGTTAGATTATATTTTTCACCTGGGTGCCCTCATAGCGATTCCATATTCCTACCTTCATCCTGCAGAGGTGGTTGAGACGAACGTGATAGGTACGCTTAACATTTTGCTGGCAGCACGCGATACTGGAATTCGCAGAGTAATCCACACCTCTACGAGTGAAGTCTACGGTACTGCACAGCGTGTTCCTATCGAAGAATCGCATCCGTTGCAAGGTCAATCCCCGTATTCTGCCAGCAAGATCGGGGCTGATAAGATCGCCGAGAGTTTTTATTGCTCTTATAATTTGCCAGTTGTCACTGTAAGGCCATTTAACACATACGGTCCGCGTCAGTCTGCGCGAGCTGTGATCCCAACAATCATCACGCAGGCGTTTAGCAACTGTACGGTTCATTTAGGCAACTTGGACGCGCGCCGTGACTTGACCTATATATCAGACACGGTTGCCGGCTTCCTCAGGGCAGCCGAAGCTCCGGGGGTTGAAGGTGAAACCTTCAACCTAGGCGCTGGCACAGAGATCCGTATTGGGGATCTCGCCAACAAGATCATCTCGTTGATCGGCCAGCCTGTGAAAATTGTTGTGGATCCAACTCGATTACGCCCAGATAAGAGCGAAGTACAACGTTTGTTATCTGATAACAAGTTAGCAAAAGAAAAGTTGAAATGGGAACCTCAAGTTTCCCTGACGGATGGTCTGGAGCAGACAATCGAATGGGTGTCAAATCACTTGATGGATTATCGCATTGGAGAATACCAGATTTAGTTTTTAGGAAAATTAAGAGAAAGAATAACACCGGGTGGAAAATATGAAAGCTGTTGTTTTGGCAGGAGGTAAAGGTACTCGTTTATCCCCATATTCCAAATTATTGCCTAAGCCGCTCATGCCGATTGGCGACACCCCCATTCTTGAAATCCTAATTCACCAGATGAAGCGCTCTGGGACAGATGAAATCTACTTGGCTGTTGGTCATATGCGAGAAGCTTTGCAGGCCTATTTTCAAGATGGCAAACAATTTGGTTTGAAGATTAACTATAGTATTGAAGAACACCCTCTAGGTACTATTGGCCCATTATCATTGATCGATGGCTTGGATGAAGCATTTTTGGTGACCAATGGTGATGTTCTTACAATGTTGAATTTCCATGCTCTGATGCGTGCTCATCGTGAAGCCCAAGCTGCAGCAACAATAGCGGTGCACTCTCGACATGTGAAATTTGATTTAGGAGTATTAAAGTTCAATCAAGGAACCCATACTGTTGATGGGTATATTGAAAAACCTACTTTTGATTATCCTGTGAGTATGGGCATATATGCGTTTAGCCCTCAGGTGTTGAGCTACATTCCCTATAATCAACGTTTTGATTTTCCAGAGCTTGTCCATAAATTAATTGAAAATGGGGAGAGGGTTGTAGGATACACATTTAATGGTTACTGGCAAGATTTGGGAAATTCGGATGACTATGAGCAAGCGATTTCAGATTTTACTGCGAACAAAGATAAATTCCTAAGGGGAGAATGAAATGAACTGGCGAGTTCCTTTGGCTGATTTAGATTACGGGCTTGAAGAAGAGGCCGCCGTAATAGATGTGCTTCAAGGTCGTTGGTTGACAATGGGTTCGCTTGCGCAGAAATTTGAGCATGAATTTGCGGCTTTCCTCGGTGCAAAGCATGCGGTTGCAGTTTCCAACGCTACCGTAGCTTTGCACTTAGCATGCTTGACATTAGAAATAGGTTCTGGGGATGAAGTCATTGCTCCATCACTGACCTTCGTTGCTACTACGAACGCCGTATTATATTCGGGTGCTCAAATTCGTTTTGCGGATATATTGGGTGATCGAGAACCGACGATTTCTCCAGATGAAATCAAGAAACAGATTACCTCCCACACCAAAGCGATCATGATGATGCATTATGGGGGCTTCCCTTGCAGAGTTATAGACATAATTGCGATTGCTGAACAATTCGGGTTAGCCGTTATCGAAGATGCCGCGCATGCACCAGGTGCATCTTTGCATGGCCGTTCTCTCGGAACCTGGGGCGATGTGGGTTGCTTTAGTTTCTTCTCCAACAAGAATCTAGCTACCGGGGAAGGCGGTATGTTGGTCACAAACCGGGATGATATTGCCGAGAAAGCGCGAGTTTTGCGCTCTCACGGCATGACCACCTTGACCTGGGATCGTCATCAAGGTCATGCCTATAGTTACGATATTGTCGACCTTGGGTATAACTATCGTATCGATGAGATACGCTCAGCGTTAGGGTTGGCTCAGCTGGCCAAGCTGAAAGAAAATAATGCCCGGCGGAAGGTAATCACTGAATGTTATTGGGATGCATTCCGCAACACTTCTCTCGAACTCCCATTTTGCGACGCAGTGCATGAATCTGCTCACCATATCTTTCCAGTATTATTGCCCCAGGGTGTCGATCGCAAAGCTTTCATGGACGAACTGCAGGAATCAGGCATCCAGACCAGCATTCATTACCCCCCCATTCATCAGTTCAGTCATTACAAAAAGTTATTCCCTGATGTATCGCTCCCCCAAACCGAAGATGTTGCTTCTCGAGAAGTCACGTTGCCTTTATATCCATCTATGAAACATGAAGATGTGGAACTGGTCATATCGGTTGTAAAGAAGGCGGTTGACAAATTCTACGATCCGGTGATGCAATTATGGAGAAACCACCGTTAATGTCCCTTAACGG
>CAZLNX010000321.1:0-7289 GCA_964560795.1 uncultured Anaerolineales bacterium
CGATTAGTTCAGCCGTCTCAAAATGGGAAGTTATTTTTGCACGCCTCCTTGGTTTCCAAATGGAAGCTGGTATTGGTTATTTTCTCTCATACTTATAGGGTCAGCCACCGGGTTTGTCGTTGGCGGTTGGGCATGGGCGCTGGGAATATTTTCTTTGAGCCTATTCTATATCGTGATGGCGCGAATTTTTCCTAGCACCACATGATCGTCAATAAACAAACTGAAAGCCGGTACGAAAGGTAAGTGATGCCTACTTTCCTTAGCGCGAATCAGAGAAACAAGGCAACCTTCCAACCTATCCTTGTGAGGTTGCCCTGGCGGGTGCTATACCACTTCTGGGTTGAGTTATATTCTTGCTAATTTGTTGTCGTCTGTTAGCTCATGCCAGCGTCTGGATACGATATGGAAACCGAACTACTGACGCAATTGTGAAAATAAACTGTGTATTTGCCAGAAGAGACCGGTGCCATAGCCGGAGAACATCGCCTCGGCCAAACTCAATATACTCTGTTATGAACAAAAAACTGTCCCTTTATTTCTCCTTGAGTATCGAAATAATCTTGTCCGGAGCACATATAGTCGCTGAATCCATAAGACATACTAGACTAAACAAGAGTTGGAATATTGGCACTAGCCAGGAAATTCCAGTACTAGTTGGTACTATGATGTTAATTGTTTCTTCTCCAGTAGCAGTTTTGTCACCAAGTATTTGATTGGCTTTTTTCAATGTTTTCAGAAAATGGCTTCAAACTCTTCCGAACTCATGCACCAAACCCATGCACGAAAAACTACTTCATTGAACATATGATCATCAATGGCATCATGGATGAGAGCTTGCTCTATGAACAACCTTTCATGGATAAAAACGAACTAGGACTGGACGGCGTATTTCCAAGATTGGCTGACAATCTGATCGCGATCATCAAGAAGATCAACCAAAGTGTAAGACCGGTTGGCGTGTAATGTTTGATATAAGGTATACCAAATCCAGAGCAATTGGTGATGGCTTTGGATCAAAAGCTTATAAGGTTTTTGTTTATGAAACCGAACAAGCACCTTGGGGTTAGAAACAACATGATTCATGTGCCCGATGTTCTTCGGGGACCTCCAGAGATTGTGGAGTCCTTTATTTCACAAATCGCTAACGTTCAACAACAACTCCAGCAGGTGGTACTTGATTTTGGAGCAGTAACCTGGATCTATCCTTTTGGTGCTGCAACTCTCCTGGAAGCATGTCGATATTTGTCTGAATTTAGTGGGAATTCAGTTCGAATCGAGTCGATGAGAAAGGATGTTCATGCTTATCTTCGTCGAATTGATTTCTTTGAACGTGCCAGAGAGGTAGCTTACACAACAGACTTGTTTGATGATATAGACGAATGGGGTCGTAACCCGGTATCCGCAAATGTCCTGGAGCTTGTCCACATTGGTGAACATGCCGATGTCTATGATGTAGGGAAACGTGCGCGTCAGATTCTCCAATATTGGTTTGATGGAAATCTACATAGCATTGACCAAATTGTTAGCCTACTCGCCGAATCGTGCAGTAACGTCGTTGATCATAGCAATGATGTAGGGGCGGTTACAATCCAGAAGTATGACCATAGAAGTTATGTTGATGTTGAGCTGGCTATTTCTGATTTAGGTGTTGGAATTCCCAAATCTCTTTCTGGCGTTCATGGAAAAGTAGCTGAAAAAACATCACACTTCATTGAACTAGCTATTGATGGATTGAGTGCTCGAGAAGGCCGTGGGGGTCATGGGCTAGGAGCCATGCGGCGTATTGCGACTAAAAGCGGTGGAAACCTGTATATTCGATCCGAAACGGGTAGCATACTTGCACGATCAGGGGAGATTGTAGCTAATGATGATCTCGTTTTCTTTCCAGGTACGCAAATAGCCATTAAGTTTCGTGGGAAACTATAAAATTATTTGGAAATATTCATTCTTGCTAGTTTTTATAATGGGTGCTAAAATCTATATGATTTCAACAAATGTTGTTGAATAGCTGTTATGGAAACATTTCAACTTAAATCTCTTTTTAAATATTTGGGTTTAACAGGACCTGATTTATTACTTCGGGATTTCGGTCGCCGCGCATTTTCAAATATTGAGAACGCATTACAGAAGATAAAAATAGGTCAAGCATTGAATATAGATTTCAAAGATGTTTCCGTAATGGATACATCTTTCGCTGATGAAACAATAGTTGAGCTAGCAGTTAGATTAGTTGACGGTAAGTACAACGATAGGTTCATTATCTTGATGGATCCTAGTGCAGCGACAGTAGACAATCTTGAGGGCACAATAGCACGAAGAAAGGCAAAAGTAGCCCTTCTGATCAAAGAAGAAGAACACCTGAAAGTCACTGGTCATATCGAACCTAATTTGGCTGAAGCCTGGGATTTGGTTTTAAGCGAAGGAGAATTAACTGCACGTTCTCTATCTGAACGCTTGAATCTACAAATAAACACAGCCAGCACAAGGTTGCACAAACTATACAAGGCTAGGTTACTTACACGACATGAAGAAATCATATCTAGCGGCCGTCAACATGTTTATGAGATTCCGAAATGAACACATATATTTTTTAAATTAGTGTTCAACAATTATTGTTGAACAGGCAAGGCTATTCTCTGGAAACCCGACTGAAAGGCAAGGGCTTTCACCATATTTATAGACAGTGAAGTACAAACTCCTATGAAAAGAGAGATATAACCATGACTCAAATTATCTTTTACCCAATCGGCAATGCAGACTGCACACTAATTCATTTTGCGGATGATCGGCTACTACTAAAAGATTATGCATGTATTGAAGCGGATGACAACCGTGTGCAACTTGATGATGAACTGCGTAGTTTTCTGAAGAAACAAGACCGCAGTGATTTTGACATTGTCGCATTTTCACACGCGGACCAGGATCATGTTCAAGGCTCTGATGAGTTTTTCTGGTTTGATTATGCAACGGATTATCAGGGTGACGACCGCATCAAGATACAAGAACTCCATGTCCCAGCCAACTTCATTCTCGAAGCTAATCTCAAAGGGGCTGCCCGTGTCATTCGTCAGGAAGCCCGACACAGGTTAAAAGAGGGATACGGTATCCGAGTGTACGGTGAGCCAGACTCGTTGAGTGCTTTTTTAGAGAGTGCCGACATTGCCCCAGAAGACCGTGCACACCTAATATCCCGAGCCGGCCAGTTTATCCCAGATTTTACAGAGAGTGATGGCGCTGCGGAGATCTTTATTCATTCCCCATTCACTTTTCGTGTAGACGAAGATGAAACCGAACGCAACGATAATTCACTAGTATGGCACATAACGTTTTTTGAAGATGATCAGATCTATCGCATGATACTCGGTGCCGATGCTGAACATCAAGCCTGGGCTGATATTGTCAGTTTATCGAAATATCATGGCAATGAAGAGCGATTAGTGTATAACCTATTCCGTATTTCTCATCACTGTAGCTACACCGCCCTAGCAGAAGATAAAGGAAATAAACAGACTGAGCCACGCGAAGAAGTAGATGAACTTTTCCAAATGGGTCAAGAAAATTGTATTCTTGTTTCTTCAAGCCAGCCAATTCCGGATGAAGATACTGATCAACCCCCACATCGACAGGCAGCCGCATACTACATAAACATAGCAGAAGAGAAAGGAGATAAGAGTAACTTCTTTGTGACTATGCAATGGCCTACCAAAGAGAAACCAAAGCCGCTAATTGTAGATCTAAATGAAAATGGTTTCACCCCGCAAAAAAGCGGTGCAATAATTGGTGGTGTCGCAGCTGTAACGCGAAATCCGTCCCCGCGAGTTGGGTTAGATGAATGAATTCTTCGAGTGGGGTCAGCCCATCACCACTTCTGATGTACAAAATGAACGCTTTCTTTTGCATGTTCGTGCTGCCGAGAGGCACCCATTCATTAGGATGCTGGGTTTTAGACAAAGAGACCAGAGGATCGGCTTAGTATTAGAATTCGATGTCGAGCGACCGCAATACCCCCCGGTACCAATTCTGTATAAAGAGCGTATTCTAATTTGCTTCGAGGAAGATGATATCAGCCAACCTGAAGTGTTGGCTCTGCGAAAAGACTTTCCTGATACTGGGCATCAAAATTTGCGGAATGTTGGAGAACCTCAAAGTCTCTGTCTTTTTGAAGAATCCTTTGATGATGTTGTTCCCTACCTCACGCCGGAATTATTTCTAAACCGCGTTGCTCAATGGCTGCGGCGTGCTTCCGTTGAGGAATTACATCTTAGCGATCAACCGCTTGAACCACTTTTCTTTTCACAAGAAAAAGTAGTTGTGGATCCTCGCCTATTTGATACGTCTGAAAATCCGGATCAGCCAATCCTTGTAGGAATGATTTCAGAGACGCCCTTACTTCTTTATGCATCCCCACAAATCCCTCCTGGGATGGAAGAAAAGCATGGACCACGAATTTACGCGCTTCCTGTAGAAGCACAACCCTGGCACGCACGCTCGATACGCCATAGACCAAGAACGCTTGAGCAGTTGGGAGAACTTTTCAAGGAACTGGGTGTAGATATTCAAGGTCGTGTACGAACCTTCATCCAATCTATTGCTCAAAGAGGTAAATTGCAGAAGCTTGAGGAAGCCAACTTGCTGATAATACTAAAGCTTCCCAAAACACGCACAAAAAATGGTGAAATCGAAAATATTGAGTGGTGGGCTTTTTTGCTTGAAACTCCAATAAGTGAAATATCCCGAATGCTTGGTTTCACAGATCAAATTGATGGTGAGTATGGTGTGCTGTTGGGGGATTCAGAGATAAATTATCTTGGCGGTGCTCCCCTTAGGGCATTGCAACCACTGAAAGCACTTACCCCGACTGTTGCGAGAGAGGTGTCCGGTTTGCAGAATGATGAGCACAGCATCACCGTGATCGGCGTTGGCGCACTGGGCTCTCAAGTAGTCTTCAATCTGGCGAGACAAGGCTTTGCAGTTTGGACGTTAATCGATCATGATTATTTGTATCCACACAATTTCTCCCGTCATGCGCTTTCTGGTGCATATCTTGGTCTCAACAAGGCCCAATCCTTGGTAGCCGATATTTCTCGTGCCATGAATTTTGAAACCGTTGCTGAAGCAGTTCCTTTTAATGTTCAAAATCGCGATTCGGAGATTCAGTCAAAAGTTGACGAGTCGTTTGCAAAGGCGGATTTAATCCTAGATTTTTCGACATCAAGTGCGGTTTCACGATTTCTTTCCTATCGAGAAGATGGGACACCCAGGTTGACCGCATTTTTAACGCCTTCCGGTCGTTATTTAGTAGCCTTGAAAGAGGATCAGGACCGTGAGCTTCGCCTTAACGATCTGGAACAACTGCTAGCATCTCAGATCGCAGATATTACCAAATTGCAGGGGCTATACCAGGATGCAAAGGGCACCTACGCCTATGCAGGTGCTTGTCGAGATGTAACCACCATACTTTCAAATGATAATATTTTATTGTTTGCCGCTGTTCTCTCTAAATATATCAAAGCGAATATAAATTCCCCTGAGGCAGACATGTGTATCTGGGAGTTGACGGATGATATAAGCACTATTATCTCGCATAGTCTCGAAGTGTGCCCGATAGAGGTATTCGAACTAAATGAATGGCAACTACGGATATCAAGTGCGGTGATCACCCAAATGCATTCTTACAGAAAAGAACACTTACCAAATGAAACCGGTGGTGTATTACTTGGTCGAATGGATTATGCTGCTCGAAAGATATTTGTTTCATATGCCTTATCTTCGCCTCCAGATAGTGAAGAGTGGCCAACTTCATATCGCAGAGGCATCAAAGACCTTGACAAAAACATTGAACGTATCAAAGTGATTACCGGGGATGAACTGACTTATGTTGGGGAATGGCATTCTCATCCCGAAGGGGCAGGAGTAGCACCCAGCCAACTAGATCAACAAGCTCTCATCTGGCTCACTGAAGAAATGAGAGCCACTGGTTTGCCTGGCTTGATAGCCATAATCTGTGATACCGAATTTCCCAACTGTGTTTTGGGTGACCTTACTGAAGATGACTACCGGGTTTTCACAAGTACAAAGGACGAAAAATGACAATTGAGAAAGATGAAATAAAAATAGGAATCTCTCTTTCTGGGGGAGGTGTTCGTGCATCGGTGTTTCATCTGGGGGTCCTGGCAAGACTAGCTGTTGACAAATTGATGGAAAACATCACATTTATTTCAACAGTTTCAGGTGGTTCTCTTGCGACAGGTCTGATCTACACATTATCCAACAACCAATGGCCTACTAGCCGATTTTATCTAGAAAATTGTCTTCCTAAAGCTAAACTCCTTATTACCTCACAGAGATTTCAATCCCACTGGGTATCACGAAATATTTTTTCTATTGGCGTCTCTCTTGGAAACCGAGGAAAACACCTTGCAGGTAGTCTTAAATCCAAGTGGGGAATTCGAGCTAACCTGGACGATATCCCGCTTCAGCCTCGTTGGGTTATCAATGCAACAACCTTCGAAACTGGAAAAAATTGGCGATTTATCCCACAAAAACGAATGGGAGATTATCGAAGTGGCTATGTGAAAAAACCAGAAATTCATCTTGCAACTGCACTCTCAGCTTCGTCGGGAGTTCCTCTACTAGTCGGACCAACGACAATAAAAACCAGTCAGTATCGTTGGTTTGCTTACGATGAGACAACTGGCAAAGAAGTTCCTTTCCAACCAAGTTTTCGAAAATATCATTTGTGGGATGGGGGAGTCTACGAGAATTTAGGACTGGAGGCATTATTTAAACCGCGCTCACAAGAATTTCGTGATGAGTATAATTTTTTGATTGTTAGTGATGCCTCTGCCCTGTTAGAAATGCAAACATACAGATTGTTTTCAACACGGCTAATCGACATAGCTACAGATCAAACACGGGGATTGAGATCTCGAATGGTAGTGTCATACTTTATGCGTGAGGAAGGAAAGGGAGTTTATCTTAGAATTGGGAACTCAGGGGAAAAGATATTACAGGATGTTGGGTATCCCAGCGATCAAGCAAAACAGAATTTGGCTAATAGTCTGTCAGCAGCTGAGGCAAAAAACTTGGCAAAATTTCCAACTACATTACGAAAGTTAACACTCGAAGAATTTTATCAGATACTCCAACACGGTTGGGAAGTAGCAAACTTTACACTTCTAAGCAGAGTTCCATCTGCCTTTTCACATAGAAGTTTCAAAGAAGACTGCCCAACGTTGCTATAGAGATCTGGCAACTCATAATATTTTGCACTAACACAAGTGTGTATA
>CAZLNX010000322.1:0-7247 GCA_964560795.1 uncultured Anaerolineales bacterium
GTATCTTCACTTGTTTTTTTGGTAAAGGACTTGACTTCATGATAGTAAGCTTTATAATGGAAGAGAATACCATTCTACCTTAAAAACAAACGCGACTCCAAGTTGGAGCCGCGTATAGATTGAGAAAAATATAACTGTGGCTAGGTTGCGTTTTTCTTGAATCTCTCCATCAAATCGGCCCAGCCTTGTTTGACCTTGTAGCCGCGTAGCCTCCAGGTGCCCACAATGCCGTAGGGTAGGAAGAGCACCAAGAGGATATAAACCAAGCCGATGATCACCTGCGAAGCGCCCCCGAACCACTTCTCGAGCCAAAAGGCTAGCAGCCGGAAAGTCGCTGCACCGATCAGTGCACCATCGAGTGTGCCGATTCCGCCCATCAAGATCATCAACAGAACAGCAATAGTATAGTGCGAACTGGCGATACCCGGCCTGATGATGG
This sequence comes from uncultured Anaerolineales bacterium, assembly GCA_964560795.1. GTDB lineage: Bacteria > Chloroflexota > Anaerolineae > Anaerolineales > UBA11858 > NIOZ-UU35. Next base: position 440 of record CAZLNX010000322.1, read on the forward strand.
GACTAAAGAGCCCATGCATCGCTCCGGCTAACGCGGCTACTATGCCAGAGAGGATCAGAGCGACCAGCTTGAAGTAGAATGTGTTGTAGCCCAGCATGGTGGCGCGATCTTCATTTTCGCGGATCGCCACGCAGACATGACCTGTAGGCGAATCTACGAAACGCTTGAAGATGAAGTAGACCACGAAAACGGCAACCAACCCAATATAGTAAAAACGCAAGCGCTGGTTGATTGGGTTGAGAAAATCGGGTGGTGTGACACCCTGCAAGCCAATTTCGGCGCCGGCATAATCCACTAACTCTCGAGACTGGATGACGATATAAAACACTTGGGCGATTCCCAATGTCACCAACGCGAAAGTAATGCCTTTGACGCGTGGCAAAACGATACTGACTATTAGGGCCATCACAACGCCAGCGACGGCAACCAAAATCAAGATTGGCAACAAGCTCCAACCAAAACTTTTCAGCATAATGCCCGTAAGATACGCACCAACGCCGAAGAACATGGCATGACCAAAGGAGAGCAGTCCGGTGATCCCTAAGAGCAGATCATAGCTCAGGGCGTAGATTGCCAGGATGAAGATCTCGATGGCCAATCCCTGATAAAACTTTGATTTTCCGGGATCATTCGCCAATAAACTGCTGATCGGCTGGCCATCGAAGAGTGCCAAGATGAAGGGCAGCAATGCCAGCAGCAAAATTGATATCAAGATACCCCGGTTGCCTTTGAAAAACTCGCTCATAGGATTTTGTTTGGTGGGGGAGGGGGATGTGTTTTCCATCGGTTACTCCTTCCTTCCAAACAGGCCCTGCGGCAGGACCAGTAGAATGATGACCATCAGTAGCACTGTCATCGCTGGAACCAGCGGCGGTGATGGTTTGAAGGCTTCTTCCATGAAGGGAATGTTTATACCGATCTGACCATACTTAATCACAAATTGCTGCAGCAGGCCGACGATTAACGCCCCTGCAGCCGCACCTGGATAGCTTGTTAGACCACCAATAGCCAGGGCGACTAGCATGTTGATCAACAAACTGTCTCCGAGGGTCGTCGTTAGCCCTGTGGATGGAGCACCAATCACGCCGCCCATGGCTGCCAGCCCAACCCCCAAGGCGAATACTGTAGTGAAGATTCGCTGAACGTTGATTCCTAGTGCTTCGACCATCTCACTGTCTTGGACGCCCGCTCGCACGATCATTCCTAAGCGGGTGCGTTGGAGCAGAAGCCAAACGGCGATCAGCACCACAACACCCAGTAGGGTGATAAAGATTTCGTTATACGTGCGCACCCTGCCGCCGAGGACGCGGATTGTGGAACACTTATACTGAATAAGGGCGCTAAAGCTTTCCGCTGGACAACCTTCGCCAGTTCCAGCAAAGATAGAGGGTCTGTGCATGGTGAATTCAGGAGCGCCCCAGATGGTACGCACCATCTCGATGATGATGGCGTTGACGCCCAGGGTGAGCATCAGTACATACATGTGCGACTCGTAGATCGGACGTATCAATGTTGACTCAATTAGAATTCCTAAGCCTGCGCCGGTTGCCACAGCCACCAAAATAGCTACGATAAATAACCATGTACTATCGAGGCTGTACAAGAAATTCGAAATGGGTGTATTGAAGAAGTACAGCAAAAAGCCGAGTATTGCTACGCCGACAAATTTCAGTAACGAGTTTCGAATAACACCGGGTTGGGGAGCCGTGCCAGCAGAATCCGGTCGTCTAGAAGCTACGAAACCGGTAACCGTAATTCCTGCCAGGAGACTGCCCAACAAAATTCCAACTAAACCAACTGCTGGGGATATTCCAAGAAATTGTTTAGGTTCTGGTACAGCCACATTTCCCTGGCTGGCAGCAAAGGCAAAGTTTACCGGGCTGATTTCGTACGATCCTACATCCCAACTCGTGATCGGATATTTTGGTAGCGTAAAGCCTAAAACAAGTAGGGTCAAGATGAGAGCCAGCCAAGGCCAAAACCTCCTAAGCCCTGGAGAGAGCTTTATCTTTTTGATAAGTTGATCCCAAACAGGAACCAACAGAAAGCCTGAGATCAGCAGAGCTATGGGCGTTGTGGAGTCCACTACGGTGTCTGGCCTTACGGCAACTGTCCAACCCACATAGGCGCCGACCATGAACAACGCGCCATGGGCCATGTTAAGCACGCTCATCAGGCCGAAGATGATCGAAAACCCTGAAGCAACAAGGAAGATGATCGATCCTGTGGATAAACCTCGCAATATCGTGATCACCACGTTCTTGTAACGCTTGCCCCCCTCGGCATCCGGATCTATCATTCCCCGAACTCCAAGAATGAAGATAATGATCAGAACCAATATCGTGATCCAGAATGTGCGATTTCTGCGGAAGGATGTTAGTAATGTATTCATAAATATCCTTCTCCTTTAGGCCGCTTCCAGATATCGGCGAATAGTTTCGGGGTCATCAACCAGGTCGGCCATCGCCCCCGTTTTGACCGAATGGCCTTCTTCGATGATTACGTAGCTTTCCGCTAATTGGCTGGCGACGAGGAAGTTTTGTTCAACAAGCAGAACTGTTGATTCGGTAGATAGCTGACGGATAGCTTCCATCATTTGTTCGATGATCACAGGGGCAAGTCCCTCGCTGGGTTCGTCGATCAACAATAACTTATTATCTGGAACCAGGGCTCGAGCTACGGCCAGCATCTGCTGCTGACCACCAGAGAGATTGGTTCCAGGCAATTTGATCAATCGTTTCAAGTCTGGGAACAACGAGAAGATGAAATCTTCCTTCTTCTCTAGATCTCCCTTCTCGCGCTCAGCGATGCGTAAGTTTTCCAGCACACTTAAATCTCGAAAGATGGCTCGGTGTTCCGGAACAAAGCCGATACCCATGTTGGCGATATCATAGCTTCGCCGCCCTTGGATCTCTTCACCATCCAAGATAACTTGTCCCTTATTTGGTGGCGTTAAGCCCAGTATGGATTTTAGCGTCGTACTCTTGCCAGCGCCATTGCGCCCAAGCAGGGAAACGATTTTCCCTTTAGGAACTTCGACTGTCACACCTTGCAAGATATGAAATTGACCGATGAAGGTGTGGATGTCGTTGACTTTTAGGAGAGCGTTATTTTTCATTACATCTCCTCCTAACTCACCTGAAGATCGCCATAGAGCTGGCCAAGGTAGGCACTCTGTACGACTTCATTGGCTGCAATCTCTGCAGGGGTGCCTTCAGCCAGCACCTGACCTTGGTGCATGACCGTGATGTAATCGGAGATACTCATGACAACGTTCATGTTGTGTTCTACAAGCATCACGGTTTTATTGCCAGCCCTTTGCACTTCACGGATCAGTTCAATGAGTTCGGGAACCTGTTCTGCGGCCATCCCCGCAGTGGGCTCGTCGAGCAGCAGCACTTCGGGGTCGGCAGCCAGGATAATACCTAGTTCAAGTTTGCGTTGACCGCCATGTGGCAGTGTGCGCGCCGGCAGCAGGGCTTCCTTTTCTAAGCCAACCTGGTGGATGACTTCCCACGAGCGGTCCTCGAACTCCTTGAACTTCTTGTGGGACTGCATGAAGCGGAAATTTCCGCGTCCCAAAGCCTGGCAGGCAAGGCGGATATTCTCGAGGACGGTCAAATTAGGGAAGATATTCGTGATCTGGAAGGATCGGCCAATCCCCAGGTGGGCAGTGCGATGCAGGGGAAGTTGGGTGATATCTTTCCCTTTATAGAATACTCGTCCCTGGCTGGGTGGCAGGTTGCCAGACAAAAGATTGAAGAATGTTGTCTTTCCTGCACCGTTGGGTCCGATGATGGAATGGATTGTGTTAGGTCGTACCTTGATGTTGACATTAGCGACTGCGACCAACGCGCCAAACTCTTTGCGCAATCGTTTCGTTTCTACAATGTGGTCTTCGGTTTCGAATATCAATTCTAATAGCGGCGGTGCCGTCTCCTCTGAGGTTATCTCTTGAATTAGCTTTGGAATGGCCCAGGGATTGTCTGGATCTTTGACCATTTCAACAACGTACATCGGTTGCAGTGCTTGATGATCTTCTTTTCTAAATGTGTACAGTCCCTTGGGTCCGCCGAAGCTCATCCCTTCCATAACGGGTATCATTGCTTCGGGTTTGGGGTTGCCGTTGGTTCGCTTCAGTGCCTCAATCAGGGCAACGCCAGCGGAAAAGCCGCCACCTGTGAAGAGATCAGGCGCTTCTCCGTATTGCTCGATGTGTTTTTCTGTCAACCAAGAATTGATGGGGTTGTCAGGAAGCACATAGGAGTATTTGCAAACTCCTACTATACCGATGGCATCTGTGCCAAGTGCGTGTCGGGCCTCTCGGTCTCCAAGACCGCCAGTGACCACCATTTTTTCGAAAACCCCAAAATCACGCATCTGGCTGAAGAGTTCTCCGTAACCAGCCCCTGCCCATGATTGTACCAAAACATCAGCACCGCTAGACAAGACATCTTTCAGGTATGGAGCAAAATCAGTTGTGTCTGGTGGCGGGTATACCTCTACTAGCGATTCGCCACCATGCTCCTCGATGACTTGTTTCCATGCCTCGGTACTTTGGCGTCCAAAGGCATAATCGGGAGCGATATAGCAAAATGTTTTGCCGAGATTTTCAACGGCATATTGGCCTCCGGCTGCGGCATCCTGACAGACGCTGGCTGCTGTACGGAATACGAATTTATTGAAATTTGCACCCGTGATACTGTCTGCGGCGGCTGGTTCTACAAGCAAGATACGACCATATTCCTCGGCTATTTTCGTCAGGATGATCGTTGTCGCACTCGAGACACTGCCTTGCAGAATATCTACATCCTGTTGTTCGATTAATTCACGCGCCTTACGGCCACCTGTGGTTGCGTCGCTTGCATCATCTTCAATGATCAGTTCGATGGATCGATCGGTAACTTTCCATGAGCCATCCGTTGCAAATTCGATCCCCAATTTCAGGCCGCGCACCTGCATTGTGCCGTAATAATCGAAGGGGCCTGATTGGGTAGTGATAACGCCAATCTTGATGGGTGTATGGCCAGACGCCTGTCCCTTAATTCTTGAGAAAAAATTTTCAGGCATGAGTCGTCCTCCTGACCAAGATAAAAAAAGATAGAGATAGAGAAATGAGATAGGGAAAATCACTATCTCTATCCCTATCTCTATCAGATTAGATTATTCGCCACTCAGGCTGCCATAGGGCAGATCGCCACAGCGATCCTTGAGTGCTTCAGGCAGCAAGCAGGGCGGAATGGGGCGTGTGGTCCCGATGTACTCAAAGAATTTGGCATCAGGATCATCAACGTTGAGCAGCTTGAAGACGTACATATTCTGGATAGCGACATGGTCTTCAGCGCGGATTTCGATGGTGCCCTTGGGGCCTTCGAAGGACATGCCTTCCCAGGCAGCGATAAGGGCATCAGCACTGGCGTCACCGCCTGTGGCCTTTAGACCTTCGATTAGTAGCAAAGCGGCGTTGAAGCCATCAGCATCGAAGAGGTCTGGGTAGACACCGTAACGAGCGCGGTCCTGTTCAATAAGCCAATCGTTGATTGGATTATCGGGTCCAGTGTAGTGGTACAGGCTTGAGCCAATCGAACCGACGGAGTTGCCGAAGAAGGCTGGCAGGGCAATGTTGTCCACGAAGCCAGCACCCATGGTCATCTCATCGACGACGCCCAGGTCCACCGCTGCCTGCATCATGGCGATGAAGCCACCGCCAGCCCAGGTGGGGATCCAGACTTCGGCGCCAGATTCCAGCACCTGCTCCATATAGGGAGTGAAGTCAGTGGTGTCGAAGGGGGCGAAGATGTCATCGGCGGGGAACTCACCGCCGAGGAGCGAGCAGGCATCACGGAATGCCGCCGCGCCACCCCAGCCAAAGGCGTAATCGGGAGCAATCTGGACGAAGGTCGTGTAATCCTTGACCAGGTGCTCGCACAGCGCCATGGCATCCTGATAATTCTCACGGCTGGTTCGGAAGGTGTAGGGGTTGAAGTTGACACCCGTGATGTCATTGGCCGCAGCCGGAGCAACGATCAGAGGGATCATGTTCTCAGCAGCGATTTCTTGGAGTGTAGCCGTGTTGCCGGAGCTGACGGTACCTACCAGAAGATCGACCTTGTCAACCTCGACGAATTCACGTGCCACGGATGTGGTCAGGTCGGGGTTGGTCTGGTCATCACCGAAGAGTACTTCGATCTCACAGTCATCGAGCTTAAAGGTGTTGCTGCCATCCTCAACAGTGAAGACATCGCCAACACTGCCAGCGGCGCCGGTGCCATATTCCATACCAAGCATGAAGGCACGGATGATGTGCGCGCCGTAGATAGCCAGCGGGCCGGTTCCATCAGAAATCAAGCCGACTTTGATGGGCTCGTCACATGCCACGCCTGCAGCAGCTTCTTCTTCAGCGGGAGCTTCAGCAGGTGCGCCAGGAACTGTGGCGATATTTCCAGCCACTATTTCGGGAACCAGGGCATCGATCTCAGCCTTGAGGTCAGCGGGAACTTCCACGCTGCCGTAGCCCAGACCTACACCACCGTTATCCAGGGTGCCCAGGTAGTTGCCACCGGCGAAGGTGCCGTCCATGGCCATATCAATGGTCTCGTGCACGTACAAGTCCATGTTCTTCAGGGCGCTGGCCAACACGTACTGTGCCTGGCTTGCGAAAGCCACGGTCCAGTCGTTGTCCACGCCGATGATCCAGCCAGCGTCGCGCTCTTCCATCACGGCCAGGGTGCCAGCACCAACAGGTCCAGCAACAGGCATGATGATGTCTGCGCCTTCGTCCATCAGGCTCTCGCCCATGGTGCGGCCG
>CAZLNX010000323.1:0-7242 GCA_964560795.1 uncultured Anaerolineales bacterium
GGCCATGAAATTGAATGTATCGGCCAATGTGCCAATCTCATCATTTGAGCTTATATCAGCCCTTATACCAAGATTGCCTTCACCCAAAGCTTGGGCAGTAGTGGCTAGTTTTGTTAATGGCTTGGATACCCATTGGCCAAAAAGAAAGGCAACGCCAGTGGTTAGGATGAAAAAAGGTACACCAATAAACGCAAGAACTCGGAACAATTCCTGTCCGGATTCAAAAATTTCATTTTCGTCAGATGAAATGACAAAATGCCAGGCTTCTCCTTCGTTTCCCTTGATGTGGTCAATGGATTCATGTTTGCCCCCAAACCCGTATTCGTCTGAACCTAAGGTTATTCTCACTGGAGCGAAAGACACTATTTGTTTCAAGGTGTTTTCTGTCTGTATTGCGCTGCCAAGTTCTTTCTGCGCTAATTTCTCAATTAAACTATTGTGTAGTTGAGTTGAGAGAGGCTCAACCCCTTGTTCAGCCACGACCAGGCCACCTGTACGCACGATGCGCGGCGTGCCGGTTTGATTTTTTGAATACTCAGTCAGGATATCGGTCAATGGTCCAATGATGTTTACATTACATTTCAATATCCCAATGATCTCGTTCCCATTTTTGATAGGAACCACTACGCCCAAAACGTAGCCCTCCACGCTGGCATCGAACCCACGGTCATCAAAAAATATTCTGCCTTGCCCATCTGCGTAACTTGCTTCCCACCAATATTTGTGGACATGAGCAAGTGTGGTCAGCTTGCCAGTTGTAGCGATCATCGCTCCATAACGGTTGGTAAGAAATATTTCGCCGTATAACCCCGGGAGAATCATTTGTTGTAACCTGAGGTATTCTGCAACCTGATTGGTCATATGGGCTTGGATAAAAGGATCGTTGACATCGGAAGTATTTTTCCATTGCTCGTTCAGGCTATCGACCTCTTGTGCGCGTTCTTCATCGGAAAATGCTGAGAATTCTTCGTTGCTTACTAATAATGCTTCCCGGATAATTGGGGCAGAAGAGAGTGTAAGGGCAATCCTGGCTTGCTCTTCAATATGTGAACTTAAATGTGCTGCCAGTTCTTCAGCAATACTCTCATTGGTTTCAATATTTTTTTCTCTGACAATTTTTGAATATTGAATATAAAACATACTGCTAAGCAGAAATAAGGCTCCTAACCCAAACAAAGCCATTATTGTGACTGCTTTATATTGAAGTTTCATAATTTTTCCCTATATCTCCTATAATTGCTCAGTATTGCTATTACAAAGTGTACGGATAGCATAAGCAATCTCGTCAATGGAAGCCTTCTTCAATAGAAAGGCATTCGCCCCAGCATCCATGATTTCATCAACCAGGCCGTTATCTTCCAGGCTGGTTAGGGCCAGGATACAAACATCCGGAGCAACCTGACGAATGATTTTGGTGACTTCGATGCCATTCATGATGGGCATATTGATATCCATCAAGATGACCTGCGGTTTTAGGGTGATGCACGAATCAACCGCTTCCCTGCCATCGGCTGCTTCGCCGGCAAGGTGGAAGTCATCGTGCATAGTTAGGAACAGACTCAGGCTGCGACGCACCATTTCATTGTCGTCAACGAGCAAGATGCTGATCGGTGATGAGTTTTCCATGGTAATTTCCTTGGTAATCGTTTGATGCATGCTACCAGTGTATAAAGAAAATCCCCCGGGCAAAAGGAGCACCAGGGGGATTTTTTGGTGGATAAGGGGATGATTTTTATATCGGTCAGATGGGGGATTTTGTCCCCATCCCCCGCTTCGCGCCCCCCTTCCCTGGAAGGGGGGCTATACGAAAAAAACAGGAGCAAAGGGCGCTTTGCGCCATCTTGCTCCTGTTTTTTCGTTATTTTCCCACCCACGATTGTCGGGGGAGGGTCAGGGAGGGGGCGTCACAACTCCATCTCAAACTAGTTTATTTTCTATCGCCAGCCTGACAGCCTCTACCCGACTGGAGACGTGCAATTTATCCAAAATATTGCTGACGTGGGTTTTCACCGTAGAGCGACTGATGGATAACACATCGGCAATTTCAGGGTTGCTAAGTCCTTCAACTAGTTGGGAAAGCACATCTAGCTCGCGTCGGGTAAGATCGAATCCTGGTTCGGGTGGACGTTGGGCCGCCGTGATCAAGGCCTGGGTGGCCTCGGGTGAGAGCGTTGGCTTTCCAGCATAGGCAGCCCGGATCGCCGCGGCCAAATCATCAATCGAAGTATTTTTCATCAAGAAGCCGGTGGCACCACTCTTTAATGCATCTTGAACCAGATTCTCTTCCTCGAAGCTGGTTATCGCTATTACGCGCATATGGGGGTACTGCTCGAGAATAGTACGGGTCGCTTCAACGCCTCCCATCTCTGGCATCATCAAATCCATTAGGATCACATCGGGGTTAAGTTCCCCACACATTTGCAATGCTTCCACCCCATTGGCTGCCTCCCCCACTAGTTCCAAATCATCAAAAGCCGCCAGAAAAACACCCAACCCCCTGCGCACCATTTCGTGGTCATCAACGAGCAATACTCGGATAGGTTCGGGGTGGGTCATGATGTTTCACTCTCTGCGCGCCACTGAATGTCGATCTTGGTTCCTTCGCCAGGCTGACTGGTGACAGCCAATTCTGCGGCTATGGAATCGGCTCGCTCTTGCATAATGGTCAGGCCGTGGTGCCCGGGAGGCTGCTTGTCGAGATCGAAGCCGCGCCCATCATCTTCGATGGTTATGTGAGCCTGGCTGCCCTGGCTATCATAGTGCACCCATACCCTCTGCGCCCGGGCGTGTTTGATGATATTATTGAGCGCTTCTTGCACCATGCGGAAGAAGGTTGCCCGGATTTCGAATGGTAAGGGGTCTTTCCCCGTTATCGTAATTTCAATGGCAGTCTGGGTGCGACCAATAAATCCGTCAGCCAGTTGCCCAAGCAGTTCCACCATGGCGGTATGCTCCAGGGCCGCGGGGCGCAGCTCCAGGAGAAGATTGCGCATCTCAGCCAGCGCGCCCTGCGTCAACCTTTGTAATTCTACCAGATTCTGACGTACCAAATCTGGATCCCGCTCCCATAAGCGATCCAAGGTTTGGGCGATGACGCTGGCCGAGAAGAGAGTCTGGCTGACGGCATCGTGCAGGTCGCGCGCCAGGCGTTGGCGTTCTTCCAATACCGCCGCCTGCTCTGCTTGATCTCGGAGTCTGGCACTTTCAATCACCGCGCCAACTTGTTCAGCGATTGAAACTATCAAAGCCTTCTCTTCTCCTGTGTAATCAGGTTCACCTTTGGATGAGTCTCTGAGCACACTGATAACTCCAAAGGAACGCCCGCCTGCCTTTAAGGGAACGCCAAAATAGGCTAATTCATCTTCAAAATTGAAAAATGCTCGCGAATCTTTGGTGATATTCACCGAGTGTAAGGGCTCTCCACTTCTCATAATCTGACCAAGCATTCCCCGTCCTAATGGAACAATCTCAGCGGCGTTTTTGATCCTATGGATTAATTCCTTTTGACAGACCAATAACAATGATTGAAGGTCATCATCAAGAATGTGTATTCCGCCTACACTGCTATCGAGCGCTAATAGAACTTGATCTAACACTTTAGGAAGCAGCGATTCCAAATCCAAGGATTGACTGGCCATAGAACTGATATCAAATAGAGTTGTCAGCTCCCGAGTTTGGTCTGCAACACGAAGTTCAAGCTCTTGAGCATGCTGTTTGGTTTGATCCAGCAGCCGGGCATTTTGAATGGCAATGGCAGCCTGGTTAGCAAATGCCTGGGCAAGCGCAGCTTCTCTTTCGCCATAGGCATTAATTCTTTTGCTATCAATCGTAATAAACCCAATCACATCATCTCGCACAATCAGGGGGATCCCCATCCAACCCCGAACATAAGTGGTATCTCCCCAACTCTCGAAGCGCGGGTCTGTCTGCGCGTTTTCCAAGATAATCGGAGAACGCTTTTGGCGAATTTCAGAAAACAACTTATCAGTGAGGGGGAATCTATAATCAATAACATTCGAAGCATTGACCAATCCCCGGGCAGCAACACCAAACAGGGTTTCACTCTCAAGGAGAAATACTGTGCAGCTATCATAGGGAAGCACCCGTTCAAGATAGGTCAGAATCGCATCCAATACGCTATCTAGTTCTAATGTCTGTGTCAGTGCAGCAGTTGTCATGGCAAGCGTTTCGGCCTCTTGTCGCCGTTGGGTTTCTGCTTCGGTCAAGCGTGCTTGTTGGATGGCAATCGCCAACTGGTCCGCTACTTGGCCTGCAATCTGGTAATGATCCTCAGTAATAGTGTTGAGATCTACGGTGCCGAGGTTGATCTCCCCAATCAAGTCACCCCCAGCAGTCAACGGGACATGGACAAATGCGCGTAAACCCCCAGGGTAGTTATCACCTTCATCCTGATCGATGACAACTCGGTCGTTTCGCAAGGCTGTAAGTTGATCCTGATATTCTTCAAGGGATAATTGATCCCCAACATCATAGCCAGTATCGATATCTGTATCGACGGCGATAAATTCCAGCATTTTGGATGCTGCATCAAACAGTGTGATGCTGATGCGCTGGCAGGGGATCAGTTTGCGCAGTCCACTTGCAGCTATACTCGAGATTTCACCGATCGATTGAGCAGCTAAAATACCTTGATCGATTTCGTGCAAGATCTCCAGGCGGTTGGCGTAGCTGTGGAGTGCTTTTTCGGACTGCTTTCTTGCCGTAATATCGCGTCCCTCCGGCACAAGGTAGATCACATTGCCATCGTCGTCTTGAATCGGACTCAGCGAGAAGTCCATATTTCGAGCCTCGCCATTTGCATTGATCTCCGTGGTTTCAAACCGAACGAACTCACCTTTTGAGGCACGTTCAATTGCGGACCGCACCTCGGATTCTTGTGAAGGTTCCCACCAGGGAGTATCCCAGAAGTAGTGCCCAAGGACATCTGACTCATCGCCACCGATAAATTCCAAAGCTGTCCTATTTGCAGCTAGAAGCCGACCTTCTCGATCTAGCAATCCCGTGAGCTGATAGTGGTGATCAAAAATCGCGTGCAGCCGCGTTTCACTATCTCGCAATGCGTCATCCGCCTGTTTGCGCTCAGTGATATCTTGTTTGATGGAAACATAATGGGTTATCTCACCAGAATCATTTTGCACTGGGGCAATAACCTGATCTTCAATATATAAACTTCCATCTTTTCGGCGGTTGCTCATCTCACTCCGCCAAACATCCCTTTGCAGCAAAACTTCAGCCATTTTTTCGTAATAGGATTCTGTTTGCTTACCCGATCTGAATATATCCGGAGTCTGGCCAATGATTTCATCCACACTGTAACCGGACAAGGTTTCCATCGCAGGGTTGGCCCAAATGATCTCACCGTCTTTTTGGGTAATCATGATGCCATTGGCTGCTGCATTCAAAGCCGAGGCTTGCAAGCGAATTTGCTCTTCAGCCTGCTTGCGTTCAGTAATATCCTGAATGGCTCCAAATAGACGAACAGCCTTCTTGCCTTCATACTGTACCTGGCCCATTGTGCGCACCCAAAGATGCTCTCCTTTTGCTGATGCAAATGGGAGCTCAAGGTCATAGGGAGTTCCATTTTCAATTGCTTCGTTTACTGCTTGTTGGATAAGAGGCCTAGCTTCTGGCGCGTAGAACTTTATACCATCTTCTGGTTTTGGGGGAGCCGTCGGTGGAAGCCCATAGATACGGTACGTTTCTTCCGTAAAATACGGTTCCATAGTTATAAGATCAAGCGACCATCCCCCGGTGTTAGCCAGTTGGCCAGTTTCCTTTAATAGTTCCTCACTCCTTCGCAGCGCTTCATCTGCAAGTTTGCGCTCTGTGATGTCACGCCCAACAGATTGGAGTTCTACAACTGCACCATGCTCATCAAAAAATGCCCGATCGGTCCATTCTTGCCAACCCATAGTGCCATCGGGCAAATGAACGCGATGTTCATCTGTAGAAACGGGCTCTTCAACTGATAAACGGTTGATCCGTTCTTTGACTGCTATGAGATCTTCTTCCAAGATCAATGGGTAAAAACTTGTCCCAATGATTTCATCTTCGGGTGTATCAAAGAAGCGGCAGTAGCTTTCATTTACAAATGTACGCACCCCATCAGGTTTCCAACGCACGATCATCTCCGTTTGATCTTCAACGATAGCGCGAAATCTAGCTTCACTTTTTTGCAGCGCTTCTTCGGCGATTTTGCGCTCTGTGATGTCTTGGCTGGTGCCTAGCATGCTTATTGGACGGCCTTCTTCATCAGTTTTCACTTGAATGCGGTCACGCACCCAGCGGACCGTACCGTCAGGCCCCATGAGTCTGTATTCTAATTCTGTCGGATCAGATCCCTGTTGAAGCTTCTGCCCCGTGGCAATAATGTAATCTCTATCATCCGGATGAATCCTTGAAAGAAAGAATTCATATGTAGGCATCTCATCTTTGCACCATAATAACCGCTTCATCTCATCTGACCAGGTAACGCGGTCTGCCCTCAAATCCCATGAGTAGCTGCCAACATTGGCGATAGCTTGGGCTATTTTCAAGTCCTCCTCGCTTTGACGCAAAGCTAATTCAGCCTCTTTACGCTCGGTGATATCTGTAATGGCACCAACACTCTGAATGATTTCACCATCCCTGGTCAGAGTCGTCGTTCCCGAGTCTTGCCAAAATAGATATGAGCCATCTTTCTTCTTGATGCGGTATTCAGCAGAATAGTTTTTTCCTGATTTCAATGATTTTTCTAAAGATCGATTTACGCTGTCCTGATCCTCGGGATGAATTGCGGCCATCCAGGCTTCAATGGTACGCGGAAACTCACCTGGAGCATAACCAAGCGCGCTATCGATATCGCCAAACCATTCCAGCGATCCCCGATCATGATCCGTTTCCCAAATCAGGTCGGAAGTACAGCTTGCTGCCGCACTGAGTCGTTTTTCGCTTTCAATCAAAGATTGTTCTGTTTGTCTACGCTCAGTAATATTAACAATTGCCCCCTCCAATGTTGTACTCTCATTTCCATTCCGAATTTTTCGGGTATAGCCTTCAATCCATATAATCTCGCCATCATAACGACGCTGCATTGTGGGATAAGCATGCACAATCCCTTCTTGGTCAAGCTTCGTTCTCATTGCGACTCGATCTTGAGGATCAACATAGAACTCGTCCACTTGGGTATCTATACTAATCGCGAATAGGATTTGTGAGAATTAGGATGATTGAGGAGCCTGC
>CAZLNX010000324.1:0-7230 GCA_964560795.1 uncultured Anaerolineales bacterium
GTGGGCGCGTTTCTCACGCGCGACTGGGCGCGTTTTCGATTGACAAAAACATTGTAAGGACATCAGGCGACCAAGTGACAACGGAAATAATCCGGAACTACATTGAATACCATAAGAAAGAAGAGAAAACACCGAGGCAATTGAAGCTGTTTTAGAAGCCCCGGGCTGTGTCCGGGGAACTTCACTTAGGGGAATACCAAGCTTGAGTAACTCACCTCGAATACGTTCTGCTCCCCACCGAGGGTTCTCGCTGGCTATCTTTTTGATAAGGGCAATCGTGTTGGGCGAAACACGAACCTTCTTTGTTTTTGATTTCGATTTCCATCGCCAAAAGAAGCGAAACAGATCGCGATGCCAGCGCAGCAATGTATCAGGTTGTATGATGAAAATGGTTTGTTTCCAAAACCTGGTACACCGGGCCAAAAGAACCAACAAAAGTCGATCATTGTCTGATAATTTGTGTCGTTTGATTTGTCTTTTTAGACTGGTCAATTGCTGTCGGAGTAATGCATTTTCGGCCATCAAATCAGCTCGAGATCTGGTGATGTCAGATAATGAATCAAGGGCAATGCATTGAACCGATGGTTTTGTGAGAAATTTGATTTGATTGCTAATCCGACGGATGGTGCATTTCCAGGCTGAAGTAATTGATGGGATCATATGCTTCTCGAGGTAAACTGGTGATGGCGAATTTGCATATGATACCTTGTTCGATTGGAAATTACCTGAGTTTCTACCTAAAAGGGAACGGATGAGATAAGTAGCCAGGACACCCCTGCGCACATTCGTTTTTCGGTAACTTTCCCATTTGGCTGAGTAGATACAATAAAAATATAATGAAAAAGGCTTGACAATTATTTATTTAAGCAATATTATGTATAGACAATTAGACATATGACTAAGCACATGATCGACCACAATTCACCAATACCTGCCTATTACCAAATCGCTCTTGATTTGCGCCAGCGAATCTCAGGAGGAGAATGGCGTGCGGGCAATAAGCTGCCTCGAGAAATTGATTTAGCACAGCAATACAATGTCAGCAGAATGACTTTTAGACAAGCCATAGGAGAATTAGTAAAAGAGGGGTTAGTGCAGAGACGAAAAGGAGTGGGCACTTTTTTGACACAAGGGTATGTACCAACGGATCACACTCCAACTTCGGAGATATTAAATCAATCATTATCACTAAAGGATAAAACTGATCTCAGACAGCAAGTTTGGCAAGAGTTAAGAAAAGTTGCAAAACCAGACTCTCGTTTTCATTGGGAATTTGAAAATTTTGTTCCTGATTTTGAGAATAGTTACAAATGTGTAAAGTCTATCCGGGAAATGAATTGGTATAAAAACAGCAAAATCATATTTCTTGCGCCTGATAATAGCTTGACAGAAATGCGAAAACGGGCAATTGAGGATGGCAAGCATTTAATTGTAGCTACTCATGCCATTGTCCGTGGTTTTCGCAGTATTGATGCAAGCGCTGTTCCACAAGGTTGTGAGGCTTTTGCCGCTACCCTTGATGGAATAGAAAGTTTTGGCAAACCAATATCATTAGAAGACATAAAAAAACTGCCCGGGATTGACTTACTGATCACTGGTATTTCACTTGTCACAGAAAGTGGCGTGAGGTGGGGAAAAGGCCATGGTTATTTTGATCTAGAGTGGGGAATATTCCGCGACCTTGACGTTGTTAACGAAAACACGCCAATCATTGCAGTTGGACATGATTGCCAGGTAGTTACAACCAATTTAGAACCGTCCGAAGTTGACACAATTGCAGATGCGATCATTACACCATCGCGTGTTATCCGAGTAGATAAAAAATATCCTAAACCCCAGGGAATATTGTGGCAATACATTTCACCCGAATTGATGGAACAGATTCCCCCAGTTCAAAATTTATATTCACAGCGTTTTGGTGATTGAATCATTCGAGTATTGGAGGCAAAGATAAATGAATAAATCTGAAGCAAGACAGCATGTTTGGCAAGAGTTAAGAAAAGTTGCAAAACCTGACAGTCGTTACCATTTTGATTTTAATGAATATATTCCTGACTTTGAGGGGAGTAATAAGGCAACCGAACAATTAATTACGACTCCAATCTATCAGGACGCGCAGACAATTTTCATTACCCCTGATAATTGTTTGGAAGGATTGAGAACCCAAACGGTGAAAGATGGGAAAACACAAATTGTTTCAACCTATGGTATCCGGCGCGGGTTAGTAAAGTTAAAACCAGAAGATGTTGAACCAGGATTGGAACATTATGCCATTTTATTGGACTTGATTGAGCATGTTGGTAATTATTTAAACTTGGAACAATTGAAAGCGCAATATCAACTTGATCTAATTGTTACGGGAGCCTCTGCAGTCAATCATGCTGGAGTTAGATTCGGAAAAGGGCATGGCTTTTTTGATTTGGAGTGGGCCATATTTTACATGTTGGGGGTTGTGGATCAAAACACACCAATTGTTTCGTTTGTCCATGACTGTCAATTGGTCAATGTCGATTTGGAACTAAGCCCCTTTGATACACTTTGTGATTTTATTGTCACACCGTCCAAAATTGTTGAAGTGTCCAATCCGCAAAAGCCAACCGCTGGGGTGATATGGGAAAAATTGGAGAGTGGAATGATGGATGATATTCCTCCTTTACGCGAATTGAAAGAGTTGGAGAGGCAAGGAAAACTACCAAATAGGGTTATCCTGAAAGGAGGTATCTTAAAAATATTCTCAATAAAAAGCTTGTAGATTATCAAAATATATTCATACATCACAATATTGATTAAAAGGAGTAAACACAAATGTCATCTTCAGAATACACAACCCCTAGTTCCCCAACCCGGTTTTTTGTAGCTTCGGCTATCTGGGCTGCGGTAATTATCCCGCTGGCTTGGTTAAGCAGCACATTTCTATCCATCCCTGGAGCATTTGGCGCTGGGTATTTTTGGCTGCCTAACATGGCTATGCCAACGGGCGCATATTTTCTTGGTCCTTGGGGATGGTTAGCAGCAGCAGTTGGAACCTTTTTTGGCGGAATGCTATCTGGAAGCCCATTGCTGATCAATATTGCCCAAAATCCAATTCCTGCATTTTTAGCTAACGCACTTCTCTTTTCAGTATTAATGAAGTTGTTCAAGGTGAAGGTCGGGGAAGGTCTTGCGGAGAGCAAAAAACGCAGCGTGCAAAGCGTAATTATCGTTGTGGTTGTCACAGTTGCGGTCGCTGTGATTGCAGGGTTCTTTATTGGTAAGGCAACTGAATCATTAGGTATTTCTTCTCGCTGGGGATATTTAGTAGTTTTCCTGCTTACTATCCCTACTTGGTTCTTGCTGGGTGTGCCACTCAACCGGCATGTTGTTGGCGCTCTAGTAGCTATCGTTATCACGAGCGTTGTCAGCGCAGCAATGGGCGCCTATGCCTGGTCAACTATTGGAGAAATGGGTCCAAGTGCCTGGACTATTGTTTTTCCGGGGTGGAGTCTGGGAGACATCGTAGCAGGCAGTCTTGCCATTCCACTTATTTGGACAATTTTTGGTGAAATGAATCGCCGTGGTCTAAATTGGGAAGCGAAATAAGGAAAGAATCACTTGATTGAATTCTAAGGTAAGCAATTGAGGTGTTGGTGCAAGTTCACCACACAAAACAAGGAAATTGTCATGAGTAATCGAAAAGGATTTAGAATATTAGCGCCAACACCTCGTCTGGTGGTATTTGTAATAATAAGTATGTTAATTACTTTTAGCAACAGTTGGGAAGCAGTCATTGCTTCATTTATTGTTTCTGTAGGACTTTTGGTTTGGGGGGGAAAGTATCCAAAAGCGGCATTAATTGCTGCCGGAAGCGCATTTATACTCACCTTTCTAGGTCATGCATTGACTGCTGATGACCCCAATGTTTTTGCTTTTTTGATATTCAATGTTTCTCAGGTAAGCTTGTACAAAGGGTTGCGGTTGGGCATTCGATTGGTTTCAATGATTATTCCTGCGATAGCATTTATTGCTGTTACCCCAATACATGAACTATTAGATGCATTTGTGGGATTAAAAATACCTGCATCTGCAAAAATGTACCTTACGATCGTTCTCCGATATGTAGATATCCTTTGGTACGATATTCAAATAAGTATGAAAGCAATGGCCTTGAGGGGTGTGAAATGGGAAGGCAGTATTAAAGATAAAGTGCCGGCTTTTAGTCGCCTAATGTTGCCGTTGATTTTCCGCATACTTGACCATGTCGATGGACAATCTTTAGCCATCGATAATCGGGGTGGAGTGAAAATTGCAGAAGATAATCTCGAATTTTCGGATACAGCAAAAGCTATCGTTATGGAAGATGTTTTTGTCCGCTACGAAAACGATGATGACCCAAATGCCACCCATGCGCTTTCAGATATAAACCTCGAGATATCCAGAGGTGAAGCTACTGTGCTATTGGGACGAATTGGGGCTGGTAAATCAAGCGCTCTGTTACTCTGTACCGGCTTAATACCAATCAGTGTCGGGCGGATGAAAGGGAATGTAACAATTTTTGAACACAATACTAAAGAAGCTTCTCTTGGTTTGCTGGGAAGAATGTCTCGGATCGTATTTCCCAGCGCGGTTCAGGGTTTGATCGGATTAACGGTGGAAGGAGAACTAGAATTTAGTCTACGTTCAAGCGATTTAAGTCCGGAAGAAAAACAAAAGGCGATGGTCACGGCGCTTGAACATGTTGGTCTGGATTCCTCGTTTTTGCCTCGCCTCACTTTAGGTTTATCCGGCGGAGAAATGCAACGAGTAGCATTAGCTTCAGCGATCATAAGCAGACCAATGCTGCTTACACTTGATGATGTCACGGTGCAATTAGATCCGGTGGGTAAGAGAGAAGTTATATCGGCACTGTCAAGTCTTTTAGGGAGTCAGATAACAACAGTAATAACTGATCCTTACGTGGAACTATTAATGGAGGTTGGAGATCGGTTTATCTCTTTAGAAGAAGGCAAGATCATCGGCGATCATCTAGATTTGGATACCGCTACAATTGAAAAAGCCAGTTTGAGAATCCCCCAAATGATGCGTCTTAGTAATGCTTTAGGTAGGCAAATTCCAATTAATACTTCAAAGGCTATTCAAACCCTTATTTCACAGCAGAATGGATTTGTTCCCAATTTTTCTGCCAGTTCACCTCAGGCTGATGTTCCAGTAGTGCATGCCACTGATCTGGTATACACATATCCAAATGGGCCAACTGCTATTAAAGGAATGAATATTGCCTTTAATCAAGGTGAATTTGTGGCAATACTTGGTTCAAACGGTTCTGGTAAAACAACTCTAGCACTTAACCTGGCTGGAGCGTTAACTCCTGATAGCGGAACAATACATATAGAAAATGAAACATACGATCGGGATAAACACCGGGGCATGATTGGTTATGTTTTCCAAGAGCCTGTAAACCAAATTGTAACCATGAAAGTTATTGATGAATTAACCTTTGGTCCCAAGCAATTGGGCTGGGATGATGAGAAAATTCAGGCAGCTGTTGGCCGTGAGCTCAAACGTTTTGATCTTGATCCAGAATCTACACCATTACATCTTACTCCGGCAGAAGCTCGTAAACTGGCCATTGCTTCAACACTTTCAATGGAGCCCAAAATGGTGATATTAGACGAGCCGACAAATAATTTGGACGAAGATGAAAGTCAAAAGTTAATGGCCCATTTAAAGGCTTTGCAAGCAAATGGTACGACGGTGGTTCTTATTACTCATGATGTTGAAATTGCCTGTGAATATGCTGAACGAGTAATTGTTATGACAAAAGGGAAAATCAAGATTGATGGACTAACCCGAGAAGTTATGACACAAAAGGAATTATTAGCTGAATGTGACGTAATGGTCACTCCAATAGTTGATATTTCTCTTTCATTGTGGCCTGGAATATTACCAGCATTGACGGTCGATGAACTGAGCCAGACTTTATTACAAGAAGCTATCTAGTAACCAGACAGTTTTGAGTAATGAGTAGAGAGTAAAGGTGAACTTGAGTATTGTGCAAAAACCCCATCCGAGAGAAAACAGGGCTGAAAAGACTGCAAACTGACGACTCTTGGTTCCAAGAATGTTCAGCGAAAACGGCGAATAATGGGGGTTCAGCAAAAAAAGGAAGCGCGGATTGGCTGGCGAGACGCGTGAACACCAGAAGATGATAATTTATGATGGAAAAAGCGAGCAGGGGAACTCAGGTTGTGGAAAGAGCAGTGCAAGCGGGGGTGCGAAAGTAATCGTGAATGATACCTCCCAGGACATCTCTGCGTTGAATAGTGCCGCTGGTTGGGATTGAGAAAGGGATGGGGGACTGCTGATCGATGCCCTGGTGAGGGCGAGCGGAGTTGTAGTACTCGATGTATTCGAATAAGACACGCCGCAGATGAGCAGCATTGAAGATCAAGATTCGGTCGAGACATTCTTCCCGGGCAGAGCGGATCCAACGTTCAGAAAACGCGTTTGCATTGGGTGCCCGGACAGGAGTGGGGATAACGTGGAAGCCTTCAGACTCGAAAACAGCATCAAAAGCTTGGCAGAAAGAGCCGTCATTGTCATGGATCAAGAACCGTAAAGGCCTTTCTCTTTCAGGAAGTTCCCAAACCAGCTGGCGGGCTTGTTGAACAACCCAGATCTGATTGGGGTTGGTGGTGACACCAGTAAAATGAACCTGGCGAGAACCCAATTCAATGAATGATAATCTAAACCGCGCCCACTAAGGCCAAAAACGCGCAACGAAAATGCACCCACCTTGGGCATCATTCCGTTACGATAATCAGTAAACCAATCGTAACGGAGGCCAAGGAGATGGTCAAAGTGGAAGACTACGAAGCAATCCGAAAAAGATATTTCGTCGATGGATGGAGTATCCGCAAGATCAGTCGAGAATTGAAGCACTGCCGGAGAACGATACGGCAGGCCATCGTACAGGCGAAACCAACACCATACAAACTGAAGAAGCCACGGGCCAAGCCCGTGTTGGGACCTTACCAATCGAAGATAGAAGAACTGGTGGCAGAAAACAAGAATATGCCCCGCAAACAGCGGTACACAGCTCGCAAGATCTTTTTAGAAATTCAGAAAGAAGGTTATGCTGGCAGTGAAGGGAGTGTGCGGCGGTATGTGGCTGAACTGCGCAAAGAGCAGCAAAAAGGGCAGGCCTACCTGCCACTGGAGTTCGACCCTGGTGAGGATGCCCAGGTAGACTGG
>CAZLNX010000325.1:0-7200 GCA_964560795.1 uncultured Anaerolineales bacterium
ATTGTGCCGCTACGTCAATGTATCATAGTGTCCCGCCTTACGTGGATAGCCCGTTCCCACAAACCCAAATCTTTCAAGGTCTGCTCAACCGCATCTTCACGCTCTTTTTTCGATGTATCGGGTGGGAACCGCAGTTGCCCAGCGTAGTCCAAAGCCATCCAGGGAGTTAGTTCCATGTGGACAATATCGCGTTGGGGCACATAGCCAATATCATCGCGGAACATGGCATAGTTATCGTACAGGCTCGTGCCGTTGACATGGACACTACCATCTGTGGCGGGACGATAGCCGTTGATGGTGTCCATGAAAGTAGTTTTTCCAGCCCCGCTCATACCCACGATGGCTACAAATTCATTGGCGCCGATATCCAGGCTGATATTCTTAAGCAGGTTGAGTTCCTTGGTTACCCATTTGTGAATACCTCGAGCTTCAATGGTATACCCTTGCGCAGGATCAACTTGAATACCAAGACCGGTGAAGACAAAATCGTAGGGTCCAACCTTGATGACATCGCCTTCTTTGAGCCACTCCTGACCATCGATCAGTGCACCGTTAACGAAGACTCCATTGGCGCTCTGTGTATCGGTGATGCGGAAACGTTTGCCCATGCGTTCGATGACAGCATGAAAGCGGCTGACCGCTGGGTGATCAAAGTGGATGTTGTTTTCTGAAGAACGCCCAATGGTGATGCGATCTTGCCCGCTCAAATCCAGGAACTGCATATCGGTGACCAGCGAGGCCTGAGTCATCGCTGGACCGGCTGGCGCCTGAGATAGGCTCTGGTACATATCCAGCACTGGCTCCGAAACCACTTGTGTAGCAAAGCCTGAAAGCTCGCCCTTCAACGTAGTTTGTACCTGCCCTTCCTTAGATACCAAGAAGGGCACCTTCGAAATCACAAAGATATGTTCGGGTTCAACCAAATGCGGCGTGTCAGGATCGATTTTTTCCCCGTCAAGGATAACGCCATTGCTGGAGTTCAGATCGGTAACCCACAACTGATCCCCTTCAACTTTGATTTGGGCATGACGCCTGGAAACGCCCATGGTTTTGACCTGGATATCGCATCCCGGCTCACGTCCGATTACATACTCGCCATCATAAAGCTGGATGTTCTGCCAAGCATCATCGCCCACGTTGAAGATCAAGAAGAAATTCGGATCTGGCGCAGGCATACCCAACCCAAAGGTGGCCATCATCGTCCTATCCAAAGCGGGATCAACATCCTCGACCAACGGAGTGGACGCGTCAGGGCGCAGGATGATCTTTTCTGTTTCTACCTGATCACCCTGCTGATAGGGCGTTATGCTCAACTCGAATTTCGTGATCTTGACAACCTGCCCGGGTTCTAGGGGCATCTTCTTCCTGGGCGGCAAGACAATATCCCCCAATAGGGTGCCATTTGCCGAGCCCAAATCCATGATCATACAACCATCATCAACCACCTCGATTTGGGCGTGACGACGGGAGATATTCTCCTCTATGAGCATTACCTCACAGGTTGGAGCTCTACCAATAATAGTTTTACCTGGTTTTAACAAATACTGAACTTTCCCCGCCTCAGAAAAAATCGTCAATACAAATCCACGTCCGTCTGCCATTTGAACCTCTCCTTTGTTAACAATGATTCACATTCAGTTCAAAACGGGATCAATCAACATAAGTTGCTAAAAGTATAGTAGCATATAATTACTCGAGAACAAAACGTACCTTAGTACTTATTCCCTTGATTCTTTTATCCTCCTTATTGTACTAAAGAAAGGAGACTGACATGTTGAAAAAACAGTATGTAAAATCACGAAACGTTTGTAAGGTCACCTTTGAAGTCCCGAAGGAGGAACTCCCCGAGGGAGTGGACGCGCGATCTGTCCACATTGTGGGCGATTTCAACGATTGGGATCCTACTGCAACCCCAATGAAACAATTAAAGAACGGCACCTTCAAGATCACCCTGGAGTTGCAGCCCGGCTGTGAATATCACTTTCGCTACTATCTAGATGAAGAATTTTGGATCAACGAGTGGCACGCTGACAGCTACGCGGCCAACCCTTTCGGTGCTGAAAATTGCGTGGTAGTCACACCAACAAAATAGTAAACGGTAAAATTGTGGCTGTAAATTTCCGCCAAAATGGAAACTTCATGCTATTAGTAAACCCATTGGGGCTTTACCACAAAGGCACAAAGCCACTAAAACAAGGCCAATTGCGTGCCTTTTCCCGACGCCAAATAATCTTTGTGCCTTAGTGTCTTCGTGGTGAAATTCGCCCAATTACCGATCCATTCAAACCCGAAAATTTCATATACTTTGGTTTACAGTGGAATAGCCCAAATCAACAACGATTTTTTCCAAGTATAAAAATTCCCGAAATTCGGTGCCACTGACCTAGCTTTCCAAACCCAGCATCGTTATAATCCGACATCAATATTTTCGCAAAGGATTCATCTCATGAAATACCATGGCGTTATCCATCGTTATGGACACTTACTGGATTTACCTGATTACGCGCAAACAATCACCCTCTTGGAGGGAGACACACGTCTGATTCCTGCTCCACGCCTGGCAGAGAAGTTAGGAGGCGGATTCGATTTGTGGATCAAGTTCGAGGGACTGAATCCCACCGGCTCTTTCAAGGATCGCGGTATGACCGCGGCCATCAGCGAAGCCGCGGGGCGCGGCGCCAAAGCCGTGATCTGCGCATCGACTGGGAACACGGCGGCATCCGCCGCGGCCTATGCCGCTCGCGCCGGCATGAAGGCCGTAGTGCTGATCCCCCAAGGGAAAGTCGCTGCTGGGAAACTGGCCGGTGCCATCGCCTATGGTGCTCAGGTTGTCCAAATCGAAGGCTCATTTGACGATGCCCTGGCCATGGTAGTTGAGATTTCGGAAAAACACCCTATCGCCCTGGTCAACTCTATCAACCCTTACCGCATCGAGGGGCAGAAGACCGCCGCTTTCGAGATTTGCGATACCCTGGGTCAAGCTCCAAATTGGCTATGCCTGCCCGTCGGCAATGCCGGAAATATTACCTCCTATTGGGCAGGGTTCAAATGCTATGACGAGAAAAATGGCACTGGTCTGCCGCAAATCTTGGGAGTCCAAGCAGAGGGGGCTGCGCCATTGGTATTAGGTCATGCAATCGAAAACCCTGAAACCGTCGCAACCGCCATCCGTATCGGACGCCCCGCCCGCGGGGAGCAAGCCCTGCAAGCTGCCGAAGAATCCCAAGGACGCATCATCGCCGCCAGTGATGCTGAAATCCTTCGTATGCAGAAAGATCTCGCCAGAGAGGGGCTGTGGGTAGAGCCAGCATCCGCAGCTGGATTAGCCGGGTTGGCAAAGGAGATTCAAGGCGGAAATATTGAACTACGCGGGAATAAAGTCGTTGCCATCTGCACGGGGCACGGACTTAAAGATCCCGATATCATCACAAAATCCATGGCAAAGCCGCGTGCATTGCCAACGAAAATCGAGGCATTAGAAGAAGTTATCTTCTCCTAAAAACCATCATGAACCATCGATACACGAAAGTCACAGTACAAGTACCCGCTTCATCCGCAAACCTCGGACCTGGGTTTGACTCCATCGGCATAGCAATCGACCTTTGGAATCAAGCATCCTTCAAATTGATTGATGAAGGGTATCAAGTCCAGGTAGATGGTGAATGCGCCGATGAAGTACCCCAAGATGAAAGCAACTACATCCTACAATCTTTTCTCGAACTTTATCGGTATTTGGGCGAGGAAATACCCCCAGGCGTAAGCCTGCGTTGTATCAACCGCGTCCCTTTTGCATCTGGGATGGGGTCCAGCACGGCTGCGCTACTCTCTGGACTCCTGGGAGCTAATGCTCTGCTGGGCTCACCCCTGGACATATTTGACTTGCTAAACCTGGCAACATCAATGGAGGGTCATCCAGACAATGTGTCTCCAGCCCTTTTTGGTGGATTAGCTATGGGTGCCATAAAAGACGATGGCAGTGTGCTCCTGCACCAGATCCCCATTTCGATCATGCCAGTCTTGATCGTACTTCCGGACGTGGCGCTGCTCACCGAGGTGTCGCGCGCCATCCTGCCCGAATTTATCCCCCGAGCAGATGCCATTTTCAATCACAGCCGTACACCTTTCATCATTGAAGCGCTGCGCTCAGGGAACGTCAGCCTGTTGGCCGAAGCTACTCGCGACCGCCTGCATCAACCCTACCGTTTTCCCTTGATCCCTGGCTCTCGCGAAGCCCTGGAAAGGGCCAGAGAGACCGGCGCCCTGGCAGTCACACTCTCCGGGGCTGGTCCAGGACTATTCGTCTTCCCAGGAGAAAATCGCCAGGCAATCTCTAAAGCAATGCTCGAAGCCTTTGCAGATGCCGGAGTGAAAGCCAGGGCTTTCCACTTGGCCCCTAGCAATCAAGGTGCCAGCGTTTCTCCATTGATGTAAGGTGTGCGCCCTAAGCTGATGATCCGGAATCGCATCATTCTTACACTCATAACTTCGTTGCTGCTCTTTGCATGCAAACCAACCAGCACGCCAGAGCCAGCTGCAACCCTAACACCAACGATGGAAACCCAAAAGACTGCCGACGCCGATGTAGTTTTCGTAAAAGCGGTAAAAGACTCGCAGAGCAATACCTGGACATTCTATGTGACCCTTGAACATCCCGATACCGGCTGGGAAGACTACGCTGACGGTTGGGATGTTGTCACGCCTGACGGCTCGGTGCTCAAATTCAACCCTGACGATCCATTTACGCGTTTGCTACTCCACCCTCACGTGGACGAACAGCCCTTCACACGTAGCCAAAGCGGGATCGCTATTCCCGAGGGAGTGACCCAAGTATCTGTGCGAGCACATGACTTCGTGGATGGTTTCGGGGGAAAAGAAATAATCGTCGATTTGACAAAAAGTTTTGGCCCTGGCTTTGAAGTTGAGCGATGATTCAGTTCAAGGCTCGATAAACAGCTGAAGCGATCTGGATATCTTGCACGGCCACACCAGTTAGATCAACCACAGAGATTTGATCTTCCCCTGTACGCCCGGCGACTTTCCCTGAGATAACATCACCTAACTCTACTACATTCTCCTTCAGAAGCACTCCACTTTTGATGGCCTGATAGATTTCTCCCCGTTCCAAACACTGGGTGATGCTATCAGCTACGACAATGTCAGCACACGCCAGAATCTCAGAGTCTAATTCTTGTTTTTGGGGTGTGTCTGAACCCACCGCTGTGATATGTGTTCCCGATATCAAATTATCCGCATAGAGCAGCGGCTCCTCTGCAGGAGTAGTGGTGACAATAAGATTGCATGAGCGTAGGATCTCAGTTGTGTCCAAGGTAGTCTCGACCTGAAAGCCGCGCCGTTCCATTTCATCCCGATAGCTTTCTAATAGATCCTCGCCCAGATCCCAAGCCAATACTTCACGACACGGAGTCACCTGTTGAAGATACTCCAATTGCAAGCGTCCTTGGGAACCAGTGCCGATGATACCAATTCGCTTGACTGATTGTGGCGCCAGATATTTAGCAGCTATCGCTCCTGCAACAGCAGTGCGCACATTGGTTAAATACCCTTCATCCAAGAGGATGCAAGCTGGTTCTCCCGTGCGCTGCTCAAACATAAGCATCAAGCCATTGCTGGATGGCAGGCCCAACTGGGGGTTGTCATAGAAGCCTGAAGCGACTTTGATGACATAGTAATCTTCCTCGCGCAAATAACCGTACTTGATGTGGACTTCTCCTTTGTCAAGCAGCAATTCGCCCACCGGGGGCACGACCGCTCGGCCCTCAGAATACGCCACAAAACCTGCTTCAATGGTCGGGATCAGATCAAGAGATTGCAATGCTTTTTTTATTTGATTGAGGGTGAATATATTCATTTATCTTCCTAATCACTTTTCAACTCAACGATTAAGTCATGAACACGATCTAAAGCTGAAACCAGGTAATCATGGGGCAAGCCATAACTGACGCGCACAAAATGATCCATCCCAAAGTGATCCCCAGGAACAATCAAAACACTTTTCTCTTTTCGAAGACGTTCCGTAAATTCCGTCGAGTTGATATCCAGATGATAGCGGATGAAAGCGATGGCCGCTGCACCAGGGGCTGCAGGCTGAAGGTGTCCGGATGATCATCCATCCACCTTTCTAGAATGGGGAACCCCTGACGAATGTATGTGCGAGTTCGCTGCAGGATGCGTGGCCTGACTTCTGTTGAAAGGGCTAAAGCGGCCAGCTTGTTCGAGAGCATAGTCGCGCTGATGGTCACATATTCATGCCTTGCCCAAATCGCATCAATAACCTCCGTTGGAGCAACCACCCATCCAATCCGTAACCCAGGTAAGCCATAGGCTTTGCTCATACTACCCACAGCCAGCACCTTGTTGTAGCGGCCAAAAAAGGATGGTGTCTGCTCATCCGTCAAACGCTCCGCACCACTATAAACTTCATCAGCCAGGATCCAGGCGCCAACCTTGTCAGCAATAGCCACAATCGCGTCCATTTCGGCGGACGTCAGAATGTTTCCTGTGGGATTGTTGGGATTACACACCGCAATCATTTTCGTTTGTGCGCTGACCGCCGCACGCAGCGCATCCAAGTCTGGAGCCCAGCCCTGCTCTTCTAGCAGCGGGAATGTTTTGATCTTCAAACCATAGTTTTTGGCGATTCCCCAAATCTGCATGTAGTTGGGCAGCATGATCACAACCTCATCAACCGCGGACAACAGCGTTTGCACAGAGATGAAATTAGCCTCAATAGCCCCGACAGTCACCAAGATATTTTCAGGTGTTGCCCCTTCATACATGCTGGCGATATTTCTGCGCAACTCAGGCGTACCATTCACATGTGGATAGTTGAGATCGGCATCCAGCAACCTTTGAACCATATCCGGGTCGTCTGCCAACAACTCACTGAGTAACATGGGATGCACACCACTCTCAGAGAGGTTGTACTTTACTTCCTGCTCGAACAACGACATCATTCGTTCCATCACGAAGGGTTGAAAGCTGCTTGTATTCACCATGTATTCGAGACCTCCTTAAACCGACTACATTATTTCCACTCAATTCTACTGGCTAATGTCCAAAAGCTAAAGAGAATTGAGATTCGACTAATTTTACGCTCATCCAGAAACCATAAATCATTCATACCCTCTTAGACTCTACTGCAGTAACTCAGGCAAAACAGAAGCGTTGAGCAACAAAAAA
>CAZLNX010000326.1:0-7118 GCA_964560795.1 uncultured Anaerolineales bacterium
CTTTTCATATGCGTAACTCCTGTTTGTAATTCCCTTGAAAAGTATAGAAATGTTTAGGTGAAATGATAAAAATTAGACCGCTATCTTTCGGCATTCTTTCATCAATGATTACCCAGATATTTTTGTGGATATGAAAATATTGATGTTGTTAGGTTTTTCCCCCTATATATTCTCTACTTTGATGCATTCATTAACCGCTAAGTCTGATGCTGAGAATTTGATACTGTTGAAAAATAAAAAAACGCCCCGGTGAATTTTCCGGGGCGTTCGTCTAGCTACAAGGATTACGGTTATGCTTCGACCGTTTCCTCAGTATTTTTCTTCGCTTTCTTTTTCTTGCCTGGTTTGAAAACGAGTTCATTCTTTTCTTCGCCACCGACATCGACGATTATGGTATCACCCTTATTGAAATCGCCGCCTAGCAACTTGACCGAAAGCGGGCTTTCGATTTGTTTTTGCAGAGCGCGCTTCAGTGGTCGGGCGCCAAAGTCGGGATCGAAGCCGATCTCAGCCAGCCACTCTTGGGCTTCTTGGGTTAGTTCAACAAAGATGCCATGTTCTTCCAGTCGCTCTTCGACATCATTCATTTGCAAGTCGACGATTTCGATCATCTCCTCCAATGAGAGCGGTGAGAAGGTGATAATCTCATCAATACGGTTGAGAAACTCGGGGCGGAAAGTTTTCTTCAGTTCAGACTCAATCTTTGCCTGTGCTTCACGTTCCTTGCTATCATCGGTAGTGCGCAGGAAACCCAAGCTGCCGGAACTGCGTACATACTCAGTGCCCAGGTTGCTGGTCATGATCAATACCGTGTTGCGGAAGTCGACGACATGGCCTTGACCATCAGTAAGGCGTCCATCATCGAAGATCTGCAGCAGGGCATTCCACACCTCGGGGTGAGCCTTTTCGATCTCGTCGAATAGTACCACCCGATATGGACGCCGCCGGACTGCCTCGGTTAGTTGACCGCCCTCTTCGTAGCCGACATATCCCGGAGGGGCACCGAACAAGCGAGAGACGGTATGCTGCTCGCGGTATTCGCTCATGTCGATACGTACCAGGGCTTCTTCATCATCGAACATGAACTCAGCCAGGGCTTTGGCCAACTCAGTCTTACCGACACCTGATGGGCCGATGAAAATGAATGAACCAATGGGCCGGCGAGGATCCTTCAGACCAGATCTCGCTCGACGGATAGCATCTGAAATGGCAGTGATAGCTTCGTGCTGCCCAATGACCCGTTCATGCAGGCGCTCTTCCATATTCAACAGGCGCTCGGCCTCGGTTTCTAACATCTGGGTGATGGGAATCCCCGTCCATTGGGAAACTACTTCAGCAACATCGTCCTGGTCAACAATCTCATCTAATTCGTGTTCGCTTTCCCACTGTTCACGCTCGACGTGAAACTCTTCTTCCAGCCGGGAGCGTTCGGTCTTCTTTTCGGCGGCGCGCTCGTAATCGCGTTCTAAGCCGGCTTGTTCTTCCTCGGCTAGAAGCCTCTCGATCTCAGATTTCTTTTCTTTCAGATCTTGGGGCAAAGAATACAGGGCTACGCGCAGTTTTGCGGCGGCCTCGTCGATCAAGTCAATTGCCTTATCGGGCAAGTACCGGTCGGATACATAGCGATTAGAGAGTTGCGCCGCGGCGACGATGGCTTCGTCGGCGATGCTGACTTTGTGGTGGGCCTCATAGCGGTCGCGCAACCCTTGCAGCATCTTGATGGTGTCTTCGACGCTGGGTTCATCTACGTAAACGGGAGCGAAACGCCGTTCGAGAGCAGAATCTTTCTCGATATATTTGTGATATTCATCCAGGGTGGTTGCGCCCACGCACTGCAGTTCGCCGCGTGCCAGTGCGGGTTTGAGCATATTGGATGCATCCAGTGTTCCTTGAGCCGCGCCCGCGCCGACCACTGTGTGCAGTTCATCGATGAACAGGATGATCTCGCCCTCAGCGCGTTGAATATCTTCGATTGCAGCCTTGAGCCGTTCCTCGAATTCACCACGGAAGCGAGAACCCGCGATCATGGCTCCCAAATCCAGGGAAACTACTTTCTTGTTCGAGAGAATCTCTGGTACATCGTTCGTGTCAATTTTTTGCGCTAAGCCTTCAACGATAGCGGTCTTGCCAACGCCGGCCTCACCGATCAGCACAGGGTTGTTTTTTGTGCGCCGCGAGAGAACCTGGATCACGCGCATAATCTCACTATCACGCCCGATTACCGGGTCAAGCTTGCCCTCGCGGGCCATGGTGGTCAGATCGCGGGAGTATTTCTCCAGCACCTTGTAACGGGTCTCGGCTTTGGGATCAGTAACGCGCTGTCCACCACGCATTTGCTGCACAGCCTCGTAAACACGCTCCTTGGTCACCCCAGCGCCATCGAGCATTCGCCCAGCGGGGGTGTTGCGCTCACTCAAGATGGCTAAAAAGAGATGTTCTGTGGAGATATACTCATCTTTGAGACGGTTGGCCTCTTGATTGGCAAGGTCCACAATGCGCTTGACGCGAGGTGTGATGAAGATCTGCCCAGCGCCTCCACCAAAGATATTCGCCTTGGGTGTAGTTTTCAGCACGTAATCCAGCCGCTCGGTGAGCATAACAGGATCAACGTTAAGCACTTCTAGGAGTTGAGGAATCACGCCTTCAGGCTGCTCGATCAGCGCTAACAAGATATGTTCCGTATCTATTTGGTTGTGTCCGTAGCGTTGAATTATTTCCGCAGCGCGCTGAGCGGCTTCCTGAGCGCGTTCCGTAAAGCGATCAAATCGCATCATAATCGTACCTTCCTTTTGCAAGGAGAAAACCCTTGCGTGGGGAGAATTATATCATTGGGGTGATTAGAGAAAGATCAGCAGGGTATAAGAATTGTGTATGAAAAAATGCTTCGATAACTTGAATTTAGAACTAACCGCGGAGTACACGGAGACCGCTGAGAACAATCACTTCAATTCTCTGTGCTCTCCGCGCTCTCTGCGGAGAAAAAGAATTCAGTAAGTTTTAGTTTTTAGTTTCTGCGAACTCTGCCATCAACTCTTGGATGATCAATGGTTCCCCCTTGGCAGGATCGAGTTCCAGTCTGGCAGCTTCTTCATCACAGTGGGCTACACACACGCCGCAGCCCATGCAGTCTTCGTAATCCACTTCAGCAAAGCCATTGCTCATTGTGACGGCATCAAACTGACAATACTCTTCACAATTGCCGCAGCTGATGCACAGATCTTCGTCAATGACGGCGATATATCCCGAAGAGCAGATCATCGGGTCGCCGCCGCGGTTGATCTGCATTGCCTTACAACAGCACGCGCAGCAGTTGCAGATGGCGTAAAAACGCCCCAGCATAGCATCCTTGAAATATGCGTGGGAGACATGTCCGCGTTCTTGCTCAGCTTTCAGTATATCTGCTGCCTCCTGAGATGAGATCCGACGCGAACGGTCGGGGTGATGTTCAGCGACCATGCTGGCAAAAGGCTCACCAACAACGAGGCACACATCCAAGGGTAAGCAAGGTTCAACCTGCGAAGTTCGGCAAGGGCATTCCAGGGCGATGATATGATCGGGATTTCTTAGTACGATATCGCGTGCTTTTTCGTAGGGGATGATATGTTCCAGATCTCGGATCTCGATATCTTCCCGAACACTAACTAGTTGGGTGGCAGCTTCCAAGGGCACTACCTTGCCATGGTACCCTGGTGCGATTTTGGCTTTTTCATCATTGTTAGGTTTATGTTGAACTAAGCGATTGAATGGTTTTAACAACCGGGCTAGTCGGGGGTTCGAATTTCCCAAACCAATGTATTGATACGGCCAATGCAAATATGCAAATCCATGCAGGCGGTCGATAAAAGAGAAATTTGTCAGGCGGCGAGCTTCCTTCATGAAAGCTCGTGTAGATGGCAGCAGCAGACCTAGGATCGGTTTTCGGGACATGGCGTGTTCTCCACTATCAGTGACGAATGGCCTGGCAGCGTTCGCAGTTCGATCGATCGCATAATAAGGCCAAGGGGTCATTTTGGATCATTTCAACGACGGTACGGATCAGCATCGAGAGGGGGATCAGTTGAACGAGCGCGCTGCCGACATAGGATTTTTTTGTATATTTAGCGATTTCTGGGGTGATGGCTTCGAACCCATAGGAACAGCCCGGCCAGCGCGGGCATTCCTGGACTCCCTTTTTGGTGAGTGCCCACCTGATGAATTGCTTGCGCCCGGCGAGTTGCTCGCCATAATGGATGCTGGTGTTGGCGGTGTGGTCAACCCCTAGGAGTAGTACCACCCCCAGGGATTCAGTCAGCACGCGCACAGGCGCGAAAGGCTCCGCCCGGGTTTGGGCGTTGAGAGCTTCATCAGCATCCACTCCGGACAAAGAATAGATTGGATGCTTAGAACGTACTGCCTCAGGATGCTGGCGCAACGTCTCGGCAACAATCCCCATCAGCGGGTCAGCGGGTATATCGTCATCATAAAATTCAGCCAAAAGATTGGCGTCCGCGTTTGTCCCATATGTGATGCCATTGTCTGGCGGTCCACTTTCGGGGGTCACCATGGTTTTGTATGTAAATGTGGGCATGATCAGGCCATCCGTGACACGAACCAGCGCCCCCACGACGGTTTCCGCGCCACCCTGCACATGTCCAAAGGCAGACAGCGAGGCATGGGCGATAGCGGGTTGTTTGCCATCTAACCCTAATTCGCGTAAGGCGTTGACCAGATCACGGAATTTGATCACGGGGTTATTCTACCGCCCTTTCCATTGTGGATCGCGTTTCTCGACGAAGGCGGCCATGCCCTCTTTTTGATCATCTGTGGCGAAGAGAAAATAAAAAGCCCTGCGTTCTGCAGCCAAACCTTCGGTTAGGGATGTTTCGAAAGCCTGGTTGACAGCCTCTTTGCCCAATTGCACGGCCAACGGTGCACGTGCAGCGATCTCAGCTGCCAAGGTTAAGGCTTCTTCTAGGTATTTTTCTACAGGCATAACACGGTTGACCATACCATAGGCTTTGGCTTCGTCAGCACTCAGAGTACGGTTGTTGAGCACCATTTCCATCGCCAGAGCTTTACCAACCGCCTTGGCGAGCCTTTGAGTCCCCCCAGCTCCAGGAATAACGCCTATGGTGATCTCCGGCTGCCCAAACTTGGCTGTCTCCGATGCGATGATCATGTCACAGGAAAGTGCCAGTTCGTTGCCGCCCCCCAATGCCCAACCCGACACTGCCCCAATGACAGGCTTCTTGATCCCGCGGATGCGGTCGAAAGTGGGGATAAAATCGCTGTTGAGCATTTCAACCGCGGAGGCCTCAGCCATCTCCTTGATATCTGCCCCGGCGGCGAAAGCTTTCTCATTCCCCGTGATGACCATAGCGCCGATAGCATCATCAGCATCGAAGGTTTCTAACGCCTCGGCGAGTTCCTTCAAAAGTGTGCTGTTCAGCGCGTTGAGCACCTTGGGCCGGTTGAGCCGGATCAGCCCGACTCGATTATGTGTTTCAACCAGGATGGTTTCGTACGACAAAGCATCTCCAGACAAAGCATCTCCAGACATAGTAACTCCTACTGTGCAATGAGTATTTTTCCACTCACATTCTCAGCTTCAGGACTGCAAAGGTAAAGGGCAGCTGTGACCATATCCATAGGATCACCTGTGGGCACAATGACATCTGTTGCCAATCCCAAGGCATTCTCTGCCACCGCGTTGACACGGATATTATAAGCGCTAAATTCGTCCGCTAATTCCAATGTCAGGCCAAGCAGCCCCATGCGGCTGGATCTCAGTGCTGCCCGTCCTTCTCCGCCTGAAAGCACATTGACGATTATGCCCCCGCCGGCATCCTTCATAATGCGCCCAACGGATTGGGAAACTATGAAGGGTCCGGTAAGGTTGACATCCACAGCCCGACGCCAGTCCCACTCATCCATATCGAGTAGGGATTTTTGAGGGTCAACGTGGGCGTTGTTGATCAGAATATCGAGGCGCCCCCAATCATCGATGACTTGATTGAGCATAGCTTGAACGGGCATCTTCTTGGAGATATCGAGCACATAATCCTTGACGCGCCCGCCAGCCTGAGTGATTCGCTGGATAGTTTCATCCAGATTGATAGGCGTTATGTCGTTTGCGGCAATGATCGCCCCTTGGGCAGAAAATGCTTCAGCTAAGGCACGCCCTGTTCCCCGTCCAGCGCCGGTGATAAGCACAACTTTTTCAGTGAATTGATCCATTCAAACTCCTTGTGCGTTGATAAATGATTTGTCAGCTATCAGCTTACGGCTTACTGCTGACCGCTAATTCCCGCACACCGATAATTCCCCAGTATTCTCATTGGCGTTCACCGGAAGTCCCAAATATGGTGATGGGTCCAAGGTGTTCTGGATTTTCAGTTCGTTGCGAAAACGCCCGTTCCCATCATCAAGCACAATCGAGAAATGCAAGTGTACGCCGGTGGGGTTGTTGGGATCACCGGAATAGTTGCCCTGATAACCGAGTAATGTGCCAGCTTCAACCCAAACTTCAGTTGTGCCTGATGGAAAGGCGGCATCGATATAGGATGTCCCATCCCGGTCGGCTAAGTGAGTATAGTAGTTCCAGATTTGTCGCGATGGCCTCAAGGGATCGCTGGGGATGCGGATAATTAGCGATGACTTCCAATCTGGTAGGCGCGTCAGGTAGCCTGGGTATGCGGCATAAACTGGCGTGATGCCTGAATCATACCCACCAAAAATATCCAACCCCTGGTGATGATGTCCGGGTCGAAAGGAATCATCCCAGAGAAAGCCGATATAGCCCGTAGTGGGCATTTGGAATGGCGCATCTCCGCAGCGTTCGCCGGCGGTGATAGCCCAATCAGCGTTTCCTTCAGGGTCTCTCATCCAGGCAAAGAATCGTGTAGTACGCTCCCCACTGCGTTGATACCATCTGTAAGCGAAATAACCAAAGATAATCGCCAATACAAAAATAACTGATAAGAATATCCGCAACCACGGACGAGAAGTTTTAGAATACATAGCACCAATATATATATAAGAAAATCAAGAATGCAAGAAAACGAATTTTATATGGCTTCCTGGATTCAATACCTTCGCCAAAAATAAGTAAGTAGGGCTTAATGTAGTAAAGTTGAGTT
>CAZLNX010000327.1:0-7072 GCA_964560795.1 uncultured Anaerolineales bacterium
TCATTGTGCCGCTACGTCAATGTATCATAGTGTCCCGCCTTACGTGGATAGCCAGATGGATATAAAAGAACCCTGCGGCGGGTTGTTTGAGACCACACCTCCTGGATTGCAATTCTTGACTTCGACCCCTAAGGGGTGGCCGCCACTGGGATACGTTTGGGCATTACCCGCGGCGTCCGTAGCAATGATCTGGTATTCAAGCACGCCGTTATTGTTGTTCATATCCTGGTTAGCTTCGGCATCGATATTTATGGTCAGCTTGTACTTTCCACCGCTAACTGTCATGGGGATTTCTCGGAAATTGCCAATGGCGTTTGCCGCATAACCATTGTAACGATAGCGAGCGATTACATTTTTTATATTGTTGGAATTGTCGTTGACATTAGCTTCTAAGGTCAGCGTTGTTGGTCCACAGGTGGCACCGTTGTAATAGGCAGGCGCGCTGGATGTGTTCACGTTGCTGATTGTTGGTGCTGTTTTATCTGTATTTGATGAAGGTGGCTGCTGATTCGAAGACTGACTGACACACTTCTTGATCTGTACACCTAATACCTGCCCCAAAGGCTCAGTTTGGGTATTGCCAGCGGGATCGAAGGCATAGATTTGAAATTCCATGACTCCATCGTTGCCTTTCATGTCGCTATCTGCTTCATTGTCAACATGGATAGTTATGCTGAATTTATCTGCCCCAGTAGACTTCAAATTCGCTTTACGCCAGCTGCCAACGGCATTAGCGGCATAGCCGTTATAGCGATATTGGATACCCACTTGCGAGACATTGCCAGAATCATCCTTTACTACGGCTTCGATTGACAAGCTGGTGGTACCGCAATTCGAAGCGCCATAGTAGACAGGATCTTCAAGAACTTTTATTGTGTTGATGCTGGGCGGCGTGGTGTCGGAATTGCTCGCACCAGCATTTGCCGTGGGTTGAGCCAGCGTAGGGGCAGAACTGTCGATAATTACTGTCGCTGCTGGTTTTTGTTGATCTTGGTCGATTGGCGCCGAGATAGGTTTTGTAAAATCGTTGATTGGCAAATTGCAGGCCAGCGAAGCAACACATAATACTATCGCTACTAAAAATAGTTTATTTATAGATGTATTGGTATTCATTTCATTCCTCCGAAGTTTGTGTTTGTGGTTTGTTGTTATCGTCTTGGTCGATTTCAAGAAAATTGACCATAGAAAGCAAGCTGGAGAAACCTTTTCGTTCGCCACTGATTGGATCTTCTAGCGATACAAACCAAGATGTTGTGGAATCATTTTTGGATCGCCAGAGCCTCATTAAATATGAGCGGTAGATATGTTGGTCTGTGTCCATAGAATTTACCTCAATGAAGATTGTTTATAAGTGATTCAAGCCGGCGATTGCGATGATCAGTTTTTTTTCGTTTGGTGAGAATTATGCCTAGGACATACAATGGGATAAAACCTGATACACAAGGAAGATTAGAATTCCATACCGGTCTACCTGATGCTGATTTATCATTCTCTTGGGTATTTAGCTGATGTGTTGCAATCGGTTTCGGTGTTGGGGTTTGTGTGGGGAAGTAACTCACTGTGGGTTTTGGAGTAATAGTGGGTATGCTTGGGATGCCCCAATCGGCGAGACGAGTGTTAACCATACCGCGCCCGCCGGTAGCAGTATAGAAATTGCTCTCACCACAGATATTTTTTGCCATATAGCAACGCGCGTGATATGTGTACCAGGCGTACTCGGCAGGAGATAAAGCACTTTCAGATAACAGGATATATGCCAGATTGAATTCAGTTTGAGTCTGGGGATAAGCAGGTTGACGTGGCCCTCCTGCCAACGCCATGAGATCTTCGATGGTGTATAAATCCACTTGTTGAGCTGTGACGCGCTCAAGGTCCGAAAGATTAGGGTTGTGCAGTATGTGGATGTCTGGGACTTCGTCCGGAGATAGCAAACCCATCAAATATAATTCCAATGGTACATATTCCACACTCTGCCACCCTGCCTTGAAAGTGCCGTCCCCGTGGGGGATAAAGAAATACAACCCATCCGGAGTGGCAAAACCTTCGCTCATGATGCCTGCGATATCTGTATTATCTGCCCAATGTGCACCATTGGAAATGCCCTGATCTGATCCTAAAAACGCAGCCCATGTATGTCCGATTTCGTGGTTCAGTAACCGAAAATCCGAATAGGTCATTGACAACAACCGTCCTTTGGAGCCATATTCTGTGAAGTAATCTGGGGTATCAATTCCAATATTCTGAGCTGGTGATTGAAGCCCAGCTGAGTGTGCCTTTATGTCTAAATCACCACCTATCATCTGGAAATTTATGAAGTCGAACTCGTCTGGGTAAATGGAGTAAAACTTTTTGGTGATAGCTGGACTGTTAAAGTCGCTGATATGAGGGTAACTACCAGTGTATGTTTCCCCTATGGAATCAACAATGAAAAAGGCGTACTCGGTAGCATATAAGCCTTTTCCGACTTGTTCAGCAGGGAAAGCGATATAGGGTGCAACAATATTCAACCCCATGAAGTGACTGTCAGTTTGCCCTGATGTATAGATGATCTCAGCTGATAACCAGATTGTCCCCAGGTCAAATTTCTCACCGTTCTCGCCGTACATCATGGCCCATTTCAACTCGTCTGGATACATTGCTGAATCAATGCCTCCCAACGTGTAGGTGCCATCTCCAGCGGTGCGATCTCCATTCATACCGTTGTCGAAGAGTTCATAAACTGGATCAGATGCGTACTCTGGCTTGATGATGACACGGGAAATATTCGCCCCACTAGTGAATATCTCCAATGTGGTAACGTCCTGCCCATCGTTGTAGATGGCTGTTGGGCTAAATCGATAGTATGTGTTAGATTGTGCTGCTGCTGGTTGAATGAAGAAACTAAACACAGATGTCACTATGAGTGTGATACAAAGCAGACAGGAGATTTTTGGTTGCATTAGGGTCACCTCTCGAAAAATAATTTCTTCTGCAATATGATCAAGTATTCTCTGAAAACACCATCAAGTTGATGATTTGTTGAAATATTGTCCCAATCTTACAAAGACAGTGTCAGGAAAACGTCAGGAGAATGTTGCTGAGGGTTTCGTGTATAATCAGCCGGTATGTCAATTTTGGCGTTGTCTCTGCTGGGCTCTTTGCAAGTTACTATCAACGGTCAACCCGTGAGTGGTTTTGAATCAGCTCGGGTGAGGGCGCTCCTGGCGTATTTGGCCGTGGAGGGGGATCTCCCGCAAAGTCGCGATAGCTTAGCTGGGTTGTTTTGGCCCGAATCGTCTGATCAGACCGCCCGTAAAAATCTGCGTCAGGCGTTATCGAATTTGCGTAAAGTGATTGCCGATCATAAAGCGGAGCCACCATATTTGCAGGTCACACGCGAGTCAGTGCAATTCACTCAAAATAGCAAACACTGGCTAGATGTTGTTGAATTTAGTGCCCTGATTAGTGCCGTGGACAGTCACAGGCATCGTCGTTTGGAAAGTTGTCAGTATTGTGCTAAGAAATTGCAACAGGCAGTTGATTTGTATAAGGGGGAGTTTTTACAAGGATTCTTTCTAGATGACAGTGTTGCATTTCAGGATTGGATGCTACTCAAGCGGGAGCGTTTTCATCGTCAAGTAGTGCAATCCCTAACAGTGCTCACTCAGTTTTATGAACAACGGGGGAATTTCGATCTAGCACGGCGTTATGCTTACCTTCAAGTGGAATTTGATCCCTGGAGGGAGGCAGGGCACCAGCACCTGATGTTTTTGCTTACCCTAGAAGGGGAGCGTGGTGCAGCTTTGAAGCAGTATGAAACTTGTCGAGATATTTTAGATGCTGAGTTGGGGGTTGCTCCCTCTCCTGATACTACACAGCTTTACGAACAAATCAAAGCCAATAAATTGACAGTTTCACAAGGCCCTCCGCATCAAAATATGCCTTCGCAGACAACGAGTTTTGTTGGCCGTGAATCTGAGTTGGGGGACTTATTGGCTTTGCTCAGTGATTCGGAGAATCGTCTGGTGACATTAATAGGTCCTGGAGGCATCGGAAAAACGCGTTTAGCTTTGCAGGCTGCATCAGATACGTCCTATGATTTCCGTGATGGGGTTTGTTTTGTACCCCTTGTTTCGGTAGACTCTGGGGATGATTTTCCGACGACAATTGCTGCTGCCCTAGAGCTCACTTTTCAGGGACGAGAACGACCTATTGATCAACTCATCAATTTTTTGCGCAGCAAGGAACTCCTATTGGTGTTGGATAATTTCGAACACCTGTTAGATGACCTGGATTTGGTGATGCAGATCATACGTCAGGCACCTGGTGTGTTTCTGCTGGTCAGTTCGCGTGAGCCACTCGGATTGCAAGCTGAACAACTCTTGGAATTAGGGGGATTGTCGTTCTCGGAAGTAGATATATCCCCAAATGCTGGCATTTGTGATGCATTGATCTTATTTCAAGAGCGAGCGCAGAGACTAAGGCCCAAATTTACATTAGATGAAAGTAATCTTCGATATGTTGCGAATATTTGTCGGATAGTGGAAGGATCGCCTTTAGCTATTGAGTTAGCAGCTTCCTTGGTGAGACAATGGACATGTGCTGAAATCGAGGCGGAAATCAAACACAGCTTGGATGCATTAGCCACATCAATGAGTGATTTACCAGAACGACACCGCAGTATGCGGGCTACATTTGAGCGATCCTGGCAGTTATTATCCCCACAAGAGCAGGATGTCTTTCAGAAACTAGCCATATTTCGAGGGGGATTCACGGTGGACGCAGCCAGTGAAATTGCTCAGGTAGGAAAGATTGAGCTTGCCACGTTGATGGATAAATCTTTATTGCGCAGGGATACAGCTGGCCGGTATAGCTTACATCCTTTAATAATGCAGTATTTGCGGGAAAAACTGAGCCAAGATTCTCATATAGAATCCACTACTCTCGAAAAAATGAGCGCTTATTTTTCAGGCGTTCTTCAGGAAGCAGAATCGAAACTCAAAAGCAATCACCAACCTGAATTCCTGGATGCGATTAGCCAAGATCTTGAGAATATCCAGATTGCCTGGCGTTGGTCCCTCCAAAACAAGCGTTTTGATCTACTCAACCACTCTTTGGAAGCCCTTTATGTATTTTTCGAAGGTCGCAGTCGGTACCAGGAGGGGGCTTCCCTTTTTCAGAGTAGTTTGGATGCATTTGAAGACAGTCGGGCAGGTATTTTTTGGCGGGTGCGTGCCCGCTATGGTGCATTATTATATCGATTGGGAGATTATGACAAAGCGCAAGAATTGTTTAATCGGTGTTTGGAAGCTTTCCAGCGACTAGAAGATCGAAAGGAAAGCGCTTTTACTCTATACGCTAATGGGAATTTGGCCTATTTACGAGGGGATTTTGAAGCTGCCATTCAGCATTATCAGCAAAGCCTAGATATCTCAGAGCAGGATGGAATGACGTATGAAATGAGCCAGGCTTTGAATGGCATGGGTCTGGCTGTATATATGCTAGGAGATTACTCGCGCGCTCAGTACATATTTAACGAAAGCTTAGCGATTCATCAAGAAATTGGTGACCCCTGGGGTCAGGCCATTCGAAATAATAATATGGCCTTGGTTCTTCATGCGCAAGGACAATATGCTGAAGCAAAGGATTTTTATGCACGAAGCTTAAATCTTTGGAAGCGAATTCGACAAGAATATGGCATGGCCAGTTGTTACAATAATATGGGTCTTGTGTCGGAAGCCCTCGGAGACTATTATGAAGCGCGTCATCTTTATACTGATGCATTGAAGAGATTTGAGCAGTTAGGGCATCGTTATGGCATAGCTAGTTGCAAAAACAATCTAGGAAATGTGGCAGTTGCTTTGGATGAATATGGGCAGGCTCAAAATCTTTTCAGAGGAACTTTGGAGATTCGCGAGGCACTTGGCGATCGGCGTGGGATTGCAAGTGTGTTGAATAATCTTGGTAATGTGACATACTTGTTGGAGGAATCTGAAAAGGCTAAAGGCAATTACTTGAGAGCTCTGGATGTAGGTTGGGAAAACAAAGCTGTTCCCGTGGTATTAGATAGTTTGCTTGGTTTGGCCAAAATGCTGGTGGATGATGGATCACATCCTGGAGTCGTGAAGTTGCTTTCGTTTGTTATAAACCATTCCAGTAGTAATCGGGAAACCAAGGACCGTGCTTTAAACTTGTTGGAAAAGGCTCGAGCTGAATATCAAGGGGATGATTTCGAAAATCTATTATTGCAGGGGAACCAGAAATCTCTTGATCATTTTGTAAGCGAATTTCTTTCTGAGGTTAAATAGCAGAGACCAGCCCAATTTTGGCTGGTCTCATTGCAGGAGGAGGAGAAGAGATACAATCCTGTGGATCTAGATTTGATTGAGAAACTGATCTTTTAGATTTTGATTCTCTTTAAATTCTCCCAAGAAACGCGTGGTGGTCATGCGAGCGTTTTCTTTCTTGATGCCGCGCATCATTGAGCACATGTGTGCTCCCTCGAGAGCCACTGCGACACCTTTGGGATTAAGTGTTTCTTGGATAAACTCAGCAATCTGGGTAGTCATCTGCTCCTGGATTTGTAGCCGACGGGCATACATTTCCACGATGCGAGGAATTTTGCTTAGGCCGACGACTTTTCCATCAGGGATATAAGCTACGTGGGCACGGCCATAGAACGGCAGCATGTGATGCTCACAAAGACTGTGAAAATCGATATCTGTAACAACGACCATTTCATCGTAATCGACTGAGAAGATCGCGCCGTTGATCAGCTTTACAGGATCGATATGATAGCCGGCGGTTAATTCATCAAACATGCGCGCCACCCGGTTAGGGGTTTTTAGCAAGCCCTCACGAGATGGGTCTTCACCAATGTTGCGCAAGATTGTATCTACTGCGATTTCAATGTTGTTGTGTTGATGATTTTTTTCATCTGCTTCAACGCTCTCAGCTATCTGAAATTGATCGAGGCGTTCTTTTATACTGATATCGTTTATGTTGAGAAGTGCCATTTCTTTTTCCTTTCAAGATACTGACGCTTGATTTTCCTGGTTAATTACCAACGGAAATTGTGTTCTTTTGCCCTAAC
>CAZLNX010000328.1:0-7071 GCA_964560795.1 uncultured Anaerolineales bacterium
AAACTATGAACTACCAAACTACTAAACTAAACAACTAAATTCACGGACTGGATGGAACATTGATTCCATCAATCCATGATTCCAAGTTACTGCCTTCCGTCGCGCCTGCGGTGGCGATGGAATAGGCCACGACGCCGACCACGGCGATCACCAACACGCCCAGGACGACCCACTCTAAAATGGCATCTCCTATGTGATTTCGTAACATCGATAAAACTCCTTTCAGATA
This sequence comes from uncultured Anaerolineales bacterium, assembly GCA_964560795.1. Lineage (GTDB taxonomy): Bacteria > Chloroflexota > Anaerolineae > Anaerolineales > UBA11858 > NIOZ-UU35. The sequence continues at coordinate 230 of CAZLNX010000328.1, forward strand.
ATCTGATAGTCTGGTAGTCATATCACTGGCAGCCAAATGCTCATCCGTCAAACGACCTTGGATCAGGCGAATGACTAGCAGGCCAATGGCAATAAGAGTCACTAAAACCCTCCGCCCCACCCCGAACTGCCACTAATCGTCGCCATCAGACGGGCAGCCATGGGGAAGATCAACAGAGCAATGGCAGGGCCAAGCAAGATCGGAAAGATCAGCAATGTCAAGCGCGAAGGGATACGCTGTTGGTGCTCGCGAGCCTGGGTGGTTATTTCGCTCCGCAATCGCTCCAGGGCGTGTTCGAAGGGCTGGTCAATCGCCAGCGTGCCCTCCGTAGCTGCCCGGACACGCGCCAATAAGTCATCCAAGTACGGCAACTCTGTATCCTCAGCCAAACGTTCAAGCAAAGCTAGACCATCACCCTGGAAACCAGCTTTCAAATAGCGGTTGGTCAAACTGGCTAAACCTGTCTCACTGTTATTAGAGACTGAACGCATTGTGCGCAATAACGAGCCGTGCAAGGGCAAATTGATACGTAGGTCAATCAACCAATCCAGAGTCTCTGCCTCAAATAATTTTCGCTGGTAAGTTTTGAGCCAGGCGCGCAACGCCGGTGGCACCAATGCCAAACCCAGCACCATCATCTGCCCCGTCCAACTATAGAGCAACAGCACAGCTAACCCGGTCGCCAGGTATGCCTGCATCCAACGATTGTCTTTTCCATCTTCAGTCAACCCTTCCTGCTCCGTGGTCGCTCCATGCAAGCGCCAAACGCGAGATGTACGTTGCCGCAGGAAAAGCCAGGAAAGGCGTTCGCCTAGTGCCTGGAGGATCAGGAAAGCCAGGGCAAATAGGCCAATCCCAAACAGCAAGGTGTTCAACCACATGAAACTCATCAACGGTGTCCTTCCAAATCGCGCATTTCCAACTCGACGTAAATACTGCCTGCGGTGGCAACGAATAGGGCCACCATCATACCGAGCCAGTTTTTGGGGCTGGCGGTGTAATATGTACGCCAGGCTGGAAACAGACCAACTACCAGGGAAGCGATCACTAAAACGATCTGCAAGACGCGCGTGGTGATGAAAACGACAGTCAACGAGCGGCGGGCATGGCGACGTAACTCCATCCGGCTTTCCACCTCTTCCCGCAATAATCGCAGGGTATCCAGGAAGACCTCCTGCCGGGTATCCTGTGCGCGTGCCAGTGCCGCCGTTAGACGATTGAGCGAGGGATGCGCCAGGTTTCTCAGGGGTTCCAATGCATCTGCAATATCGGCATTCATATCCAATTTACCAATACAGACCATCAGGGCTTGATTGACCACCCCCTCAGGCAGCGCAGCCAACCCCTCTTTCAAGGTACGGCTCAAAGACCGGTTCAGCGGGTAGCGGGCTTCCACCTGGATCACCAGGTTGGAAACATCCTCGTCGATCTTCTGACGCCGGCGGCGATGCACCTGGGTGCGATAGAGTTCAGCGCTTACCGGGATCAGGAGCAAGAGCAGCGGGGAGAGTATTTCATCGTGTACGGCCAACGCTAAAAGCAAGCCAACAGCAATCCAGAGAGGACGGCTTTCTACCGCCAGGGTAAACAGGTTCCGGGTGGTGAGCACCTCTTCATAGGAAGACGGTAGGTGCTCCTGGTTCAGCTGGAAATCCACAATCCGGCGGATCATCCGGGGGCGCAACCGCCGCCGAATATATCCAGTCAGGCCATCGATCAGATCAGCGAGAATTTCTAACCCGGTCCAGGCCAATAAATAGCCACTCACGCCAACCAGCAGAAGGGAAAGCCAGGGCACAGCTAAGATCATGCAATGCCTTCCTGCCAGGCTTGACGTAGGGCGGTTTTGCCTGGGGCAGCGCCGCCCTCCCAGCCAGAATAGATGCGCTCAAGCTGGTACTTCCCCGTATCCTGGTCTATCCCATTGACGAGATCTACTTCGGCGACGAAACGAAAAACCTGATCCGGCTGGATATTGAGGGCCATCAGCACGACCACATCCACGCCGCTGGAGATCAACTCACGAGCGGTCTCGCGACCCACCTCGGATTGTTCCTGAAGCGCTAGTTTTTCAAGACGGCGTAGCGCTGCCTCAACTGTGGCGCCATGGATCGTGGAATAGGCCCGGCGACCCAGGTTGGCGGCCATCAGGAACTGCATGGCTTCGCCCGGCGAAACAATCTCGGAGAGCAGGATAGCCGCCGGGTTGGTTCGTGTATAGACCGTATTGAGTACCCAATCCATGGTGGCGGTTTTCTCCTGGCCGGGAAGAACCTGGGAAGGAGCTACGGCCCTGAGCAGGAACAAATCCTGGGGCAGTTGCAGTTCCCGGAAGGTCTCCAGTACAGCCACCGGTGCGCTGCGGGGGAAGTAGGCACTCACCGCATTCAGCAGGGTGGTCTTGCCGGAACTGAATTCCCCGGCGAAAAGGATATTGCCCGCCCGGGCAGCGACCATCCAGGCCAGGTAGCGTTCGATGGATCCTTGAGTCAATTGGGCTACTTGTGCTCTTACTTGCTGGTCGGGGATATCGTCTAGGCTGCCCTGGATCGAAGTCGCTTGGGGCGTAAAGGCGCCCTTTTCCCGCAGGGTTTCCAGAGTAAGCTGCTTGGTGCCGTACCGGCGGATATTGATCGCCGGTGCGTCGGTGAGCGGTGGCAGCATTCCGGTGAATCGTTCGCCAGAAGGCAAATCCACCAGCACGGCGCGGTAGCGGGCACTCACGCCTCGCTCCCGCAGATCAGCCACCCGTCGAATAAGGGCTTCCCAATACTCATCCGGCGCGTGGATCACGTTTCGTTCCACGATCCCGCCGCGCTCGATGGCTACTTCGCCATGGCGGATATAGATTTCCTCGATATCAAGCTCGTCCAGGAATTGCTGCAAGAGGCCAACGCCACACAGCGCATCGGTCATGCGCCGGGCAGTATCTTCGAGGGTCACTGCCCTCACATGGGGACGCAGTGCCTGGCGGACCTGGTCGAAAAAGCGCCGTTCTGAGGCTGGGTTGATCTCGCCCCAGGAAGGCACGAGAATTTTTTGCGCCTCAAGCTCATCTCGCAGCGTCGAAAGCAAGCGTAGATCACCCTCGGAGAGGCCGTAATACCCATCGCCTCTCCTCGCTTTGCGCCCTCGTGGGGGAAGCGAAGTCGAAGGGCCTGTCACTGCGACGGCGTCGCTAAGGTTACCCATAACAACTCGTTTCCTATCTCCGACATCGCTACCGCTCCCAGTACCGCATCGATTACTTCCGGTGGAGCAGCCACCACCAAAATGCGCATGGGCAAGACCTCATCGGGATCCGTGGAGGCCGGTAATCCCTGATCAGAGAGTACTGCAACGACAGGAACTGTAGCTACCAGGACGGCCTCGCCCTTTTCTCCAGATATTTCTTCAAAGAGCTTTTCGCCATCGATCATTTCTTGTTCACGCTTCAGGCGGTAAATATTGACATGCTCGCCCACCTGAACCTGGCCGCCAACACCGTTCACTGGTGAGACGGGGATCGAGGCGACTTCCAACGCCGGGTCGGCCAAACGGAACTCAGCCGGAGGCACAGCCAGGTCTCCCGGCACAGGCAACCCGCTCACCAGCGTTCCTGTAGTGATTTGGCCCATCAGGTCATCCAGGGTCAGCGCGTAGTCGCCCCCGGATTCATCGATCAAGGCGCGTGGAAACTGGCTAATCGTAAACATTTCAATATCGAGAAGAGTGTATGGAGGAATATTTGCGCGCGGCACAGGTAGATTGACCAGGGTGACACCGGCCAGGTAATTGGCCCGCCAGTACGCTGCCCCTACCACGGCTGCCACCAGGGCTAATAGCGCCAGGATGAGGTAGAAAATGCGGTTTTTCATCGCTTCTGTCCCCTTCCTATCCGTTGCATACCCTCCTTCGGCAACCTTTTCTTCTTTTCGCGATGATGCCAACCAGGATAAATCAACTCGAGCAGGGGATCACTCAAATCGCCAGAAAGGCTCAACGCGGCACCCTCGTCATACTTCACCCAGGCCGAGAGTTCTCCGGCCAATGGCAATCGTTGTCCCAGCGATTGAACCCGGTTGAGCACCAAATGGATTTCCGGGCGCTCATCCAATATTTCTAATTCATCCTGCAACCGGCGCATCATCGCCCCAGTTTGTTCGATAGCATCTGGGCGCGGCGAGGTCACGACGATCACGTCGGTGACCAGTTCAAGGGCATGTCGCCACAAGGCATTGGTGGGAAATGTGTCAAAGGTGACCAGCGTGTGCTGGCGATAGATCTGGCTCAGGGTAGCTTCAGTACGCTCGTCGGTTGCCAGCGTCTTGGTTTCCCAATCATCGGATGGGTACAGGCGTACCCCGTGCCATTCACCAGGATCTACGTCTTGGGTAACGACATCAAACAGGGTAGGGAATTCTCCCAGGCGAGACATCGAGCTGCCACCCACGCCGACTTCCACCACCGCGGCAGGCAGACCAGTAGTCTCTCGAAAACGACGTGCCAAAGCTAATGAAAGCGTGGATTTCCCCACTCCGCCACAATAGTTGGTCAGCATGACCGCCCGCCGGGGCATGAAACGCAGCGCGGCACCATCACCACGCAACAACAAAGCCTCACCGATCCAACGCTCCCTTTCTTCGATGAAAGCTTGTGAATTAACAACCACAACCCCATCTTGCCCAAGCGAGTCCAGTGCCGTGCGCAAAGCATCCCGGGACATCTCCGGACTCTCGACCAAATCATCGGGGTCAGCAACAATCAATACGGGCTGAGCGTTTAGGGCGCTCATCACCCCCATCGTGCTGATGGCTTCCCTCGTCTGGAAAGTGTCCCTGGGGACCATACTCAACGCCTCTTCTAAACGGGTTGCCAACACGACCGCAGGCAGACGTTTTTTCCATTTCCATTTCATTCAGGTGATTCTCCTCTTTCGTTTCCTCTGTCTCCAAAGATCCTGGCCGCCTCATCACAAACGATTTGCAGCAATTGGTATTGGTCGATCATGGAGATCACGTCGAAACCATGCAACCAGCAACTCAGGTTGTCACCCTGTACTGGTTCACCCATCTGCCCTTCGATCCAGGCCAGCAGGTGTGACCGGTAGGGTTCGGCTACTTGGCTGATGGATATTTCGATTTCATTTGCCAATCTCTCTGCCAGAATCACATTGTGGTCAACTCTACCAACTTTCCATGGGGGGAGGTCGGCAAGTGTCCCTGGGGTTGTGATCCAACGCCAAGCCCACGCGCCAGTGCATCCCGGTGCACCCCGGAAAGCTGCACCCCTTGTGGTGGTCGAGGATCTGCATGCATCTCTGCCCCGCTTCCACTCTCCCAGGTTTGGCCACCAAACTGGGCTGGCCAAAGCGGGTAGTCGAGTCTGTCCCAATCTGCTGGCAAGTCATTTTTTGTGGTTGCTGTATGCCACTTCCAAAAGGCCTCGAAGCGGAGACCCCATAACCCCCAAGCCAGGTCAATCCGTACATCTTCCTGGCGATTCCAATTCAAGCGTGCTGCGCATTTATGGCAAAGCGGAACGGCATTTTCAGGCCGCTCGTACCGCCAGGAAAGATCAGGGATATCAGAAGGTGATAAAATCGCTGGCCGCCAGGAGCCACCTTTGCCACACCGCAGACAGGCGTTGGAGAAATCTCCCTTCCAGGGTACGCCGGCAACCGAAGCAGCCAACAACTCAGCCATCTGGGATTGCTCAATATGCAAGAGTTGTTTAGAGAGAGAGACTGCATTTTGAGGTAGTTGGTATACATCCAGGTTGCTGAGAATGAATCCTGCTGACCCAACAATTTGCCCTCTTTCCCAGGGTGCGAACTTCTCTCTCAAAATTTCCGGGCGTACACTGCCTGATCGGTAATGCACTTCGTTGACCCGGCGGATATCGGCAACCGCCTGGGCCATCAGTGCGAAGAACAAGCCTCCCAGAGAAGTGCTTTCATCCCACGCGCCTCGTGAGGGTGTCACACCTTGATCCAGAGTGCAAAAGTCACCGGGTGGCGGTAATTCAATATCTGGATCACTCTCGATGATGATGCGGGAAGCCGGGATCTGGATGAAGCGGTTCGGTGATACCACCTGGTCGAAGACAACTTCCCCGTCCCCGTTCATAGCCAATATATGCAACGGCGAGCAGAAAAAGGTATGGAACAAGCGCGGCGCAGCATGGGGGTATATAAAAATGAGGATGGTATCGCCAAGCCTCCCCCGGAACATGGCGCCCTTGGCGCGCGTCCATGGGGAAGATAAAAGGATCTTCTTGCTATCATTCGATTTTGTTTTCGACATGTGACTCTGCTCCAACGCTAGATCACTGAGTTCTGCTGTTGTATCGCTCGTGAGATAGAATCGCTTGCGGCACCGCCTCACCGTCTTGCCAAAGGGCTAGGATGCGCCAGCGGCGACCGACAGGAATCGAGATCACGTCTCGATCATGGTTTAGCCGCTTGCCTCTCAGTTTCCAATAGGGGTTTCCGTCATCTAATCTATGAATTATCTGTTGAGCTTTTTTTAGTACCTGCTTGGGCACTCTATCCGCGCCATCGATGTCGCGCTGGTCAAAGAAGGTTGTTAAATCACTCATCACCATTCACCTCTCTTGAAAAGCTAATAAATAGGAATAAAACTGCCTAAAATGAAAAAGCGGCCCTCTGTTTCCAGAGAGCCGCCTTAAAACCAAACAGGCGCACTCCGCCAAAGGATTACGCCTGTTCCGCCAATATAAATATCATAGCCCTTTTACTCTGTCAAGGATCGAAGACACAAGTGCAATTGAAACAGGGAGTAGTATGTGATAAGATAATCATAATTATTATAATGTTGCTTGTCTAATAGGAGGATGCTCAT
>CAZLNX010000329.1:0-7032 GCA_964560795.1 uncultured Anaerolineales bacterium
TCTAGGATTTCTCATATTCCAAATCCTGAACTTCGCCATCGTTGCTATCTTGCTATACGCCTGGGCTTATAAGCCCATCGTCAAGATGCTCGAAGAGCGCAAGAACAAGATTGCTCAGGGTCATGAAGATGCCCGCGTTGCCGCTGAGGCACGTGAGAACGCAGAAGAAGAAGCCAATAAAATTTTGGCGGAAGCCCAGGCTGAAGCTAACAAGATTGTGCAAGATGCCACATCACGAGCTGACAAGGTCGGTGGTGAAGTCAAGGCCGAGGCTGAGGCTGAAGCTGCCAAGATGCGCGACGAAGCCATGGCTGAAGCTGCTGTCGAGCGCGATCGTATGCTGGCAGATATGCGCGGCCAAATTGCTTCGCTGGCCATTGCCGCAGCACAGAAACTCATCGGCGAGTCCATGGATGAGAAGCGCCAACACGCTTTGATCAACGAGTTCTTCTCTGGTGTCAAAGATGGCAAAGTGGTTGTCTTGGAAGGCGAGAGTATCTCTGGAGCATCGGCAGAAGTTACCAGTGCAGTTCCGCTTACCGATGGTGAACAAGGCCAGATCAAGAAAGATGTACTTGCTAAAGTTGGAGAGCAGGCCTCGGTGACTTTCCGAGTCGATCCCTCGATTCTCGGTGGTTTAGTTTTGCGAGTTGGCGACAAAGTTCTCGATAACTCTGTTGCTGGTCAGCTCGAAGATTTGCGTCAAAATTTGGGATAATCAGTTTTTCGATTATCGCCAAACTTGGCTACACGTTCATTGTTATGAATAGAACGCCCAAAGGTGTTTCCTTTGGGCGTTTTTGTTGATAATCTGTATAAGTGAACTATGTCTGTTCAGAAGAAAAGTGTCTTGCTTTCAACGTTGCTTCAAGCGATACCTGACCATAGATCAATTATTGATGAAGATGCCCCCATAACATGCATTGTGCACGATTCGCGTCTCGTGGAACCAGGCGCACTTTTTGTAGCTGTGCCTGGTTTGAGTGTGGATGGCCATAACTATATTCCAGATGCAATTGAGAGGGGTGCTGCAGCAGTTGTAGGCACAAAAACGCTTAAAGCCTTGATCGTACCCTATGTGCGCGTGGAGCATGCTCCCAGGGCTTTAGCAACGTTGTCAGCAGCATTCTACGATTTTCCAGCCCGCAAAATGACAGTCATTGGTGTAACCGGCACAGATGGCAAGACAACGACATCAAATTTTGTTTTCCAGATTTTGAAAGCTGCCTCGTTAAAGGTTGGTATGATCTCAACTGTCAATGCCGTTATTGGGGATCAGATCGCCGATACGGGTTTCCATGTCACAACTCCTGAAGCGCCGGATGTGCAGCGCTATCTGGCTCAAATGGTCGAGGCTGGTTTGACCCATGTGGTGTTAGAAGCGACCTCTCATGGATTAGCGCAGGATCGAGTGGCGGCATGTGAATTTGATATCGGTGTGGTGACCAACATCACGCATGAGCATCTTGATTATCATGGTTCTTACGATGCCTATCGAGAGGCCAAGGGGCGCCTCTTCTCTTCTTTGGCTGCAACCCACCCAAAACCTCGCGGGAACATCCGCCTCGCGATCCTTAATCGCGATGATCAATCATACGAGTATTTAGAATCGATTTCCCAGGTTCCCACAAATCAAGTTAGTTATGGGCTACATCCTGATGCAGAAATCCGCGCTGAAGAGATCACACATCTGCCCGGCGGGTTGAAATTCCATATCGTGGGACCAAATTTTTCCTTTGATGTGCAGACTCGCCTTTTGGGGAGTTACAATGTCTCCAACATTATGGCAGCTATTGGGGCGACTGTACTCGGGGTAGGGGTTGATCTGGACGCGGCCCGTGCTGGGATTGCCGCTTTAGATGGGATTCCTGGCCGTATGGAGCCCATTGATTTGGGGCAGAACTTCTTGGCAATTGTGGATTTTGCCCACACTCCCAATGCTCTGAAACGGGCTTTGGAAGCAGCACGGCCCATGACGGCCGGGCGCGTGATCGCTGTGTTTGGCTCGGCAGGATTGCGAGACCGTGAGAAGCGACGTCTGATGGCAGAAATTTCCGCAGAATTCGCTGATCTCACAGTGCTGACCGCGGAGGACCCGCGCACCGAATCCTTAGATGCGATATTGTCTGAGATGGCCGGTGGAGCCGAATCAAAAGGTGGGGTGGAAGGGGACACTTTTTGGCGTGTGCCTGATCGCGGTGCTGCGATCCGGTTTGCGCTCAGCCTGGCTCAGCCGGGTGACATCGTGATGGCTTGCGGTAAGGGCCATGAGCAATCTATGTGTTTCGGAGAGACTGAATATTCCTGGGATGATCGCACAGCCATGCGCGCAGCGTTGTCTGATTACCTGGGCATCGATGGGCCAGAGATGCCCAAGCTGCCAACTTCAATGTAGATATGGTCTTTGAGTTCACCTTATGATAAATTAATGAGTGTAATTGACCAGTTATTCCACCCCGCACGTTTGAGCAATAGGATAACATAGCGTGCTTCAACTCCAGAATAAAAAATACTCAATCAAAAAATACCTTACATGCTATTTCTCTATCGCCTTCATAGGCGCTTTGGGGGGATTGATCTATCTGCTAACGATTCCATCCGATCCGAAGAATAGTTTATTATTTGGATATTCCGCGTCGCGTTTGGTATTGATTGCTTTCTTTCTCTCTTCCATTACCAGTGCCTTCGTCTTCGCGCTCAGAACCTGGCGCGATCAAGGTTGGGTGCAAAAGCTTGATGCGTTACTCTTCGCCGAAAGTAATACGTCAAATTGGGGTTTAGTTCTTTCGGGAGGAGTATTTCTTGTTGCTGGATTGGTATCCTTAGTACCTATCTGTCGTTTTGGACAATTTGCCGCATACGCCGAACGTTTGCGACCGATTGTTCTTTTCGCTGCTCAAATTAGCTTTCAGACCATCATCCTGATCTTACAGAGAACTGCTCGCCTGCATTGGAATTCTCTCGTGCGTGAAATACGTACCAACCGCCAAACGTTGTGGATTGCCGCGGGCTGCATGGCTATCTTTGTGTGTCTTTGGGTAGTAATCTCGTTCACGGGCATTGGGATTCAACCCACCCCCAGGACAAATTGGTATGAAACCGGCGTCCCTGTTCTAGCGATTCAAGTTGCCATGGCCGCAATAATTGCCTTGGCCATCACCGGCCTGATTATCTGGCTTTCGGGAAAAAAGGAAAATCGCAGAGCAGACATCCTCCTCAGCATAACAATCTGGGTGCTGGCTGCCTTCCTTTGGTCTCAGTCTCCGATGGCTCCAAACTTCTTTTCGCCAGGACCATACCCGCCGGATAATGCCTATCTGCCTTATTCCGACGCTGCCAGCTTCGACACACACGCACAATTTGCCCTGGTAGGTAAAGGGATTGCCAATGGAAGTGTATTCAAGGGCCACAATGCTTACCATGGTTTTTTGGCCTTTCTGCATTTGCTGGCCGGTCAGGATTTCTCGCTGCTCGTGACGCTGCAGGTCATCATTTTTGCAATCTTTCCGGTAATTGTATACTTTCTTGGCAAAGCGATGCAGGGTCGTTTTTTCGGGCTTTTCATGGCTGGGTTGGTCATCATGCAAGAACTCAACGCGATTGCCTCCGGCAATCGTCTAAACCTGTCGCATTCTAAATTGCTGTTGACCGAATTCCCTACAAAAATTGGTCTGGCCCTTCTAATATTACTGCTTTTCCTCTGGCTACGTAAACCTGAGAGCCATTTTGCCTTAGCTTATCCACTGGGCGGTGTAATGGGAATTCTCATCATGCTGCGTTACAACACGCTGGTGATGCCTTTTTGTGTCATTGCAGGATTTGTGCTCGTATTCGGCAAAGATTGGAAGAAGTGGCTGAAAGCTTCTGTGGTAATGATCGTAGCTCTTGGCATCACCATCTCGCCCTGGATGTGGCGCAGTTGGAAAATATCTGGTAACCCACTATTCTTTGCCCCAAAACTGGTGTATCGTCTCAAATTTGAATTCCAGGGAAAGCACGAGCAGCAGTCGCCCGACGACCCTATTCCCGAGGCTGAACTCGAAAGCGATCTTCTTAGCCTAGAACAGAAGCCTGTTGTTACTGCATCCAAAATTGTAAGTGTTTACCCGGCTTGGGCTTTGGAAACTGGGACTGGCATATCTCTCAAGCAAAGTTCGCGGGCTGAACCTGGGATCAATAAAGAAGGATCAATTTATCTCATCGGTAGTAACTTCGTTCACAACCTTATTACCAACTTTCTCATCTTGCCCACTCGACTCCCCTTCGACTTTCTGCCTGCCTCCATCGTTGATGGTTCACTCTATGAAAGTGTGCCCTTCTGGAAAAATCTTTACACGGGTTGGCTTAAAGCCCTGCCCCCGGTTGATCTGGTTGGCATAGGCATAAACCTTCTGCTCATGTCGATTGGTATCGGGGCGTCTTACCGCAAATGGCAATGGGCTGGATTGATTCCCTTGGGCGTATTCCTGACCTATCACCTTTCGACCGCTATAGTGCGCGATTCGGGTGGCCGCTACATCGTCCCCGTAGACTGGATTGTGCTGCTTTATTTCACGCTTGGTTTGCTGCAACTTGCCCACTGGGGCCTGACCTGGTTAGGAATGTATTTCTATAAGGAAACCGGAAATACAGGAGAAAAACTCATGGGTTCCTGGCTTCCTGATAAAAATATGATCCTTCTCCTGACCTTGCCTTTCTTCTTGTACGTTCTTTCCATGACCGTGCTGGATCAAACCATGCCCCGGAAGTACGTATACTTTTCGGAAGGGGAAGTTTTGGAACGCTTGATTCAGGCCGAAGCGCTGGATCAAACTTCTTTCGATGCAGCCAGCTTGACCCAATTCTTGAATCATCCCGACGCTAGATCGGTCTATGGCAAGAATCTATATCCGCGTTTCTTTTGGCAAAATCAGGGCTTGCACCGGGGAATTTACCTCGATCACCCCTACCCGCGATTGGCCTTAAGTATGATAACTGCTTCAGGTCCGGAATCTGCCATCTTGCCACTGACCGAACCCCCGCCAACCTTCCCTCACGGCATGGATGTGATCGTCATCGGCTGTCAGAATGTCGACAGGCGCGGCCTGTGGTATATTGATGCCCTGCTAGTTGCCAGCCTCGCGGAACCGGACCAACCCGCCCTATACACCCGCACCCCTGCCGCCCCGCTGCCTCTCACCTGCCCGTTGCAGGAATAGATTTCGGTTGGCTGGCCTCCATATCCTAAAAGTTTTGTGTTGACTCCATTCTGAAATAGAATATAATCGAATCGTCTTCGAGGCAATAAAGAGATAAGCACCTAGGCGTATTGATTTCGCAGACACTCAATACTTTTTGCCTTCCTAGAGGAGGGGATCCCCCGTGATCAAACCCAAACAATCCCAAACCGTGCACATTGAAACCTTAGGTGATGAACTGTCGGTTTACGACTGGCAACGCCTGCAGATGCACTCACTGAACCCCACCGCTGCACAGGTGTTTGAGATGTGCGACGGCCAGACCAGCCCCGAACAGATGGCCGCCCACCTGGACATGCCTCTCGCCGAGGCCGTGGTCTGGCAATCCCTGGATGAATTGAGCAAAGCCAACCTGCTGCAAGAACCGCTGGTGAGCCCAAGAGGCTTGAGCCGCCGAGATTTCGTCAAACTTGGCTCAACAGTAGTGCTTGCCTCCATCGTTTCCATCGTCGTGCCCCGGCCAGCTTCGGCGCTATCGCTGCTAGGTGAAGAGGATAGGTTTGTTGACCTAGGAACAATACCAGGAGACCTCGTAATTTACTATTTCCCATTTTCCCAAGGTGCCATTACCGATGCCGACCTGGCTAACACTACAAAGATAATTTATGCCTGGAACGGTGACCCCGCACCCAGCACAGGTGTGTATTCCAGGTTAGCGAGTGGCAATAGTCCATCCGGCAGTCCCTGGGCCGGCGGCCCAGTATTGGAATTTAAAGTATCACCTTATATTGTTACGGATCCCACTACCTGGTCGGGAAATCGACCCTATGAGGGTATATCGTTCCAAAACACTGTCGGTATAGATTGGGTGGCAGGTAGTTTATCCATTTGGTTGAGATAAGTGCGGAAATGTAATTGCATCTTTGTAAGTTGTATTTATCGTCGTCGAGTAACAATATGGAGAAAAAACCCCAGGCGTATTGATTTCGCAGACACTCAATACCTTTTGCCTGACTAGAGGAGAGGATCCCCCGTGATCAAACCCAAACAATCCCAAACCGTTCACATTGAGATCTTAGGTGATGAACTGTCGGTTTACGACTGGCAGCGCCTGCAGATGCACTCACTGAACCCCACCGCTGCGCAGGTGTTTGCGATGTGCGACGGCCAGACCAGCCCCGAACAGATGGCCGCCCACCTGGACATGCCTCTCGCCGAGGCCGTGGTCTGGCAATCCCTGGATGAATTGAGCAAAGCCAACCTGCTGCAAGAACCGCTGGTGAGCCCAAGATGCATGAGCCGCCGAGATTTCGTCAAGTTTAGCTCAGCGGTATCACTAGCCTCCATTGTATCCATCGTCGTTCCCCGGCCGGCTACTGCGCTATCGCTGCTAGGTGATCATGATAGGTCAATCGTCCTGGGCACAATACTAGCTGGCAGCACGTATTACTATTTTCCATTTATCGAGGGTCCCATTACCGACGCCGACCTGTCCGGCATTACACAGATAACCTACGCCTGGACCGGAGACTCCTCACCTGCGCCAGGCGTGCAGTCCAAGCTAGCTAGTGGAAACAATCCTAACGGCTCTCCCTGGGCAAACGGTCCAGAATTATTGTTTACAACATCACCTTATGTGGTTACGGATTCCACCACCTGGACAGGAAATCGCCCCTATAGGGGTATGACGTTCCTGAATAATATCACCGGCAAAGATTGGGCGGCAGGTAAATTATTTATTTGGTTGGGATAAGTTCGGATATGTAATTGCATCTTTGTGTGTTATTTGAATATTTTTTCACGTAAGGAGGTGTGCAAAAATAAGATCCCATTTTTGAAATGGTCTGGAAGAATC
>CAZLNX010000330.1:0-6961 GCA_964560795.1 uncultured Anaerolineales bacterium
CTATCTTACCAAGTTGAGCAATCCGAGTTCAGGGAAATAACTTCACATCATTGGAAGTAAATGAAATGATCCGTAAACCGCGAAGACCGCTGGGCACGCTGAGAAAATAACAAAACTCTCTATGTGTTCTCAGCGATCTTTGCGTTTTTTGAATGTTGAGGCTCTTATGACTGATTTTTGCGCTGAAGCCAAAGAATTATTCGAGTACACGCGCGATCTGCGCCGTGATTTTCACCGTCATCCAGAATTGGGATTTCAAGAAGTGCGCACTGCTGGGATTGTAGCTAAAGAACTGCAGACCCTCGGTCTGGAAGTCAGCACGGGGATTGCTGAAACAGGCGTTGTTGCCATTATCGAAGGCTCCCGACCTGGTCCTGTGGTGCTCCTTCGCTTCGATATGGATGCACTACCCATTGAAGAAGAAACAGGAGCCGAATACGCATCCCAAACCCCTGGGGTGATGCATGCCTGCGGTCACGATGGTCATACGGCTATCGGCCTGACTGTTGCCAAAATGCTCCACGCTCATCAAGATGATCTACCAGGGACTGTCAAGCTGGTATTTCAACCGGCAGAGGAAGGCCTGGGTGGCGCAGAACGCATGGTTGCCGAGGGCGTGTTGCAGAATCCGAAACCCGATATATCATTGTCATTGCATTTGTGGAATGAAAAACCCATGGGCTGGATCGCCACATCTCCCGGTCCGATGATGGCTGCTTCAGAAACCTTTTCGGTGCGCATTACCGGTAAGGGCGGCCACGGCGCGCTACCTCATCACACGGTTGACCCCATCTTTGCAGCCGGACAGATCATCACTGCCCTGCAAAGTATCGTCTCCCGCAATGTTGATCCCATTGAAACAGCCGTGGTCAGCGCCACCAATCTGCATGGCGGTTCGACCTTTAATGTGATCCCGCCCTATGTGGACCTGGAGGGCACCATTCGTACATTCAAACCTGAAATTCGTGAATTGGTGCTGCGCCGCTTCCATGAGGTTGTCGAAGGCACTGCCGCAGCGTTAGGCTGTGAGATCGAGATTGCCATCGAAGATGTTACTCTGGCTGTGGACAATGACCCCACGGTCACTGCTAAGGTAAAGGCGATTGCTGAAGGTATGTTCCCCGATGCGCCCCTGATCACCCAGTTCCAGACCATGGGCTCCGAAGATATGTCCTTCATGATGGACGATATTCCTGGCTGCTACTTCCTGGTCGGCTCTGCAAACTCTGAGAAGGGCTTAGATGCCAAGCACCATCATCCTAAATTTGACTTCGACGAAGCTGCCCTGCCACGTGCCGCTGCACTGATGGCCGCTGCCGCGCTGGAAGTATTGGGGGGATAAAGCCAACAAAATGAGAATTGCACAGTCTGGAAGATGATTCCAAAGCAAAAGACCGACTTCTTATGAAAGTCGGTCTTTTTAGTTATTGTTGATAGGAATTGTTAGTTGGCAATTCGTTGAAAGCGTCCAACTCACTACTAACCGCTAACCCTGACCACTACAGAGAAATCACAGTGCTGCTCAATAACGAACCATCCACAGTGGAGTAGTACTGCACCGAGATTCTTCCATCGCCCAAAGCGACGACATAGAGCAAAACGCCCAACTCCGCATCGACAGTGCTTATCATCACTTGACCTGTAGCGGCATTGGCATAATCGCTCTGGTTCAACGATGCCACTACCTTGTTCGAGCCGCCGTTAGCTGCGTAGAAGTTTAGCGTGCCGCTGCCATCCATGCTGACGGACAGATTAGTATCAGCGAATGCAGTAGTAGGGCTGGAATCTCCAGTATCATCGCCATCTGCATCGGTACCACCGGTAACCAGTAAGATTAGATTATCAAGCAGTTTTTCGAAGTTGATCCACGTGATCGTACCCGTTCCCCAGGCAAAGGTGCCATCTCCACCACCGGCGATGATCGTTTTTGCGTCGTTATATTGAGTCTCATCGCTGGTGCTCATGCTGAAATTGAGCGTGTCCCCATTGGTTTCGTTATCCTCGCCGCCATCGATGGTGCCATTTACCGCAGCCTCCGTACCAGCCAGTAATACGGTGTCATCGCCGCCTTCTGCCTCGATATCCCCTTCCACAGTACCGGTGTTAGTGATGGTGTCATCACCACCGTCACCACCAACTTCATCACCTTTGATATCTCCATTTACAGTGCCAGTATTGGTTATGGTGTCATCACCGCCGTTACCACCAACTTCATCACCTTTGATATCTCCATTTACAGTGCCTGTATTGGTGATGATATCATTACCGCCGTCACCTCTAATACCACCATCACCTTTGATATCTCCATCTACGGTGTCATTGTTTGTGATGGTGTCATTACCAGAATGCCCATAAATATCATCACCAGTAGTGCCATTGTTTATAATTTGATCATCACCAGGCCCTCCGCCGATTTGGGCATCAACAGTCCCGTTATTGACAACCACATCGTCATCACTTTGGCCGTTGAGTGTCGAAGCTTCTCCGTTGTTGATGATCGTATCAGCACCATTGTTTCCATTAACATTTGTAACAGTATTGTTGTTGGTGATTTGGTCATTTCCAGGACCACCACCAATAATTGTTTTTGGGCTATTGTCCATGTCGCCATTGTTAGTAATAGTGTCTGCACCAGGTCCACCAGCAATACCACCCGTTATCGTGCCATTGTTAACGATTGTATCGTCGCCAGGTTGGCCCTGAATCCATTCGACTGTTCCATTATTTGTGATGGTATCGTCTCCGGGATTTGTAAGACTAGCGCCTTGGTCTCCTTTTTCCCAACCACTTTTATCGTCGCCAACAACATTTTGAACTGTCGCACCTGTCTCAATCGTGATGGTGTCCCCATCGCCGCTGCCTTCTACTGTAGTACTCGAATTATCCCCAGTACAGGTGATGTTATCGGCGTTTGCCGTTCCATCCGGCGAACAGTCAGCTAGGGCAGTGCCAGTCAGACCCAAGGTCAACCCAGCGATCAGGCTTAGGGTAATTAGTACCGACAAAATTGTTTTTTTCATTTTTATACTCCTTGTATTTATTACTACGTTTGATAAATGATTGAATCGATCAAGTTTTTACGGTGTTGTTTCTCATTTCAATTGGCAGCCTCCTTTTGTGTATGCCAGGCTCCAAGTCCGTAGATGGGTCCAGGGGAAATTCTTTTTGCAGAAAATTCAACAATCCTTCCAAACTGCCAAAACCTTGCTGTGCAGGCTCTGCCCCTACCGTTTCCACCCGGAAGCGCCAGGGGCTGTTTTGATGCGAGTTAGTTTGCTCGCCCTGCCAACAGGAAAGAACGTAAATACGGTGTGAATTCATATCTCAGCCTCTTGTACATGTACAAATCATTATTTAGCGAATGTTTACGTGACAAATAGGATAATAAGTAGTAGAATTACCCGAATACTTACAATATTGTAAGGACGATCATTAATTCATCATTACTTAAGAACGCATAACTAGGATGCCTGTAGATAGCAAAATAAACCGATTGTGTCTGTTGGGGCCAATTCAAATTGTTTGGGGTGGGAAAACTATCGAAAAACTGGGAACCCAAAAAGCGCTAGCCTTGTTAGGCTATTTGGCATTGAAAGATAAACCTATCTCCCGAGATGAACTGGCTGGGTTATTTTGGGGTGAGATGACCGAAGAGAAAGCGCGCAATAACCTGCGCGTGACACTCTCCCGCTTGACTAAAATACTGCCCGGCATACTGGCTGTTGACCGTACAAACGTACGATTCTTACATAATGGAGATGAAGGAACTTCAGACGATGTTTGGGTTGATGCGCACGAATTTGAGCGACTCTGTTCCCGAACTAATTCCTCCGCCCGGGTGCAAGCTGCATCGCTCTACCGCGGCCGTTTGTTGGAAGGCATCTATCTGGATAATTGCCCAGAGTTCGATATCTGGCTGGCTTCGGAGCAGAGTCGGCGACATTTGCAAATTGTCCGAGCGCTGAAAGAGCTTGTAGATGATAATACTCATGCGGGGGAGTACGAACTGGCTCTTGATTATGCCAACCGCCTGCTGGCATTTGAACCCTGGGATGAAGTTGCTCACCGCCAGATGATGCAGTTGCTTGCTTACAGCGGACAGCGCAGCGCGGCCCTGGCGCAATATGAGACCTGCCGCCGTATCCTGGATGAAGAATTAGGGGTCGAACCAGAAGCTGAAACTACCATACTCTACCAACAGATTAAGAAGGCCGTTAGGCAGCAGTCCAGCGAAGTCTTACACAACTTGCCTCCGCAACTGACGCCCTTCTTCGGGCGCGAGAAGGAAACGGTGAGTCTCGTCAAGCGCCTGCGCAACCCTAACTACCGTCTTGTGACGCTGGTGGGAGAGGGGGGTGTTGGGAAAACGCGCTTGTCCCTGGCGGCTGCCCAACGCGCTATGCCGCGTTTTTCCAATGGGGCGTGGTTCGTCCCACTGGCAGGAGTAACCAGTGAAGATGGAGAGCCCCAGCAATCGTTAGAGAATAAGATTGCCACGGCCATTGCCTCGTCCGTAGGGTTTTCGTTTGGCGGGCGCGAGACTCCCCGAGAACAGGTGCTTGCTCACCTACGCCAAAAAGATCTTCTTCTCTTGCTAGATAACTTTGAACAATTAATGGCCGGAGTAGATTTTGTATCTGAAATTTTACAGCAAGCGCCAGGCGTGACGCTGCTGGTCACCTCGCGCGAGCGTTTCAACCTGCAAGCTGAGTATGCTATGCGTGTCGAAGGGTTGCCGGTCCCAGATTGTTCTCCTTCACCGGGTGATCCCTATGCTTGTTTGGAAGAGTGCCCCAGCGTGCAGCTATTCGCCGAACGCGCCGACCGCACTCTAGACGGGTTTGACTTGCAAGTAGAGAACTTGCCCCGCGTAATTGAAACTTGCCGCTTGCTGGAAGGGCATCCGTTGGGTATTGAACTAGCCGCGGCCTGGGTGGAGCAATTGGCGTTAGGAGAAATTATCGAGAATATCCAGACCAATCTCGATTTTCTTGAGACGAGAATGCGCGATATGCCCGATAGACACCGTAGCATCCGGGCAGTCTTTTTAGGCTCATGGGGTTTGCTTACTTCGACTGAACAGGCTTCCCTGGCCTGTTTCTCCGTCTTTCGGGGTGGCTTCACGCTTAATGCAGTGGTAGCCGTGATTGGCGAAATGTTACTCGAGCTGATCATCGAAGAGTCGTCTGGTAGCGACGAATTTGAAGGTACTTTGCAGATTGCCGATCATTGTTTGCGGATTATCGAAAAGCTGATTGATAAATCCCTGTTGCGCCCCACGGAATCAGGACGGTATGAGTTCCACGAACTGCTGCGCCAGTTCGCGGCCGAGAAATTGGACGAGAAACCCGAGCAAGCTGCCCAAGTACAGGCGAGGTACGGTCAGTTTTATGCTGATTTCCTAGCTCAGAGGAAAGAAAAACTAAAGGGCTTCGAACAGGCTGACGCAGTGCAAGAAATCCAGTCAGAGATGGACAATATATCCGTTGCTTGGACTTGGTCAGCTGTGCAGGGCCTGGTTGGAAATATTGAAGTAGCCCTTGATAGCCTATTTATTTTTTATATGATAAATAGCCGTTTTCAGGAAGGGGGTGCTGCTTTTGGAGACGCTATTGCCCACCTAAAAAAATCTACCACGTGGGAGGATGAAGACCTAAACAGTCGTCTTGTTGGGCGGCTCTTGGCTCGGCAAGGGGCATTTTATCAGCGACTTGGACTATATCCTGAAAATAGGGATTTGGCCCAAGAAAGTTTAGTAATCGCCCGCCACTGGAATGACGAATCGGAAATGGCATTCTCGCTAACTGCCTTGGCCTTTATTGCCGACGATTTAGGAAACCACATGGAGTCTCGTCGGCTGAAGGAAGATGTCTTGGCGCTACACAAAAAAATTGGTAACAAGACGAGCGTGGCCGTATCTTTAAACAACCTGGGTGTTGGAGCCTCACTGAATGGAGATTATGCAGCGGCCAGAGATTATTATCAAGAAAGTCTCGCGATAGCGATGGAGGACGGAGATACAGAATCGATCGCTATCGCTCTCAGCAATCACGGTGCGGCTGTGATGGCTTTGGGTGAATATTCTGCAGCTAAGAAACGTTATCAGGAAAGTTTGAGTCTGCGGGAAGAAATTGGCGACCGTCATGGTATCGGGTTGGTGAAATCTTTTCTAGGGCAGTGTGCTTACTTTGAGGGAGATTATCAAACCGCTATGGACTTACTGGATCAGGGACTTGAAATCCTACGCGAAACCAGGTCTCCAAAGGACATCAATGCCGCGTTGGTCAGCCTTGGTGATGTTAGCATGTCACAGAGAAACTTCCCCGCAGCCCAGGAGTTTTTTCAGGAAGCGCTCTTGATTGCTGAAGAACATAATCATCACTTGGGCATCGCTCGTGCTCTATGTGGTCTGGGGCGTGCCGCTTTGGCATATGGCGATGAGCAAGATGTGCACGCGTATTTGGTGCAGGGTGTGCAGAAGGCGGCAGAAATGGGGGCTCAGGCCGTGGTGGCGAGTGGCTTGCTTGATTATGCCAAGCTGCTTTCAAATAAAGATGAATACGAACGGGCTGCGGAATTTCTTTCCTTCATTGCTCATTTCCCCTTTGGGCGACAATACACGAGGAATGACGCCCAAAAAACTCTGTCTGATCTTTTGCCTGATCTGCCTGTTGAAATCGCCACCGCAGCCCAAGCGCGCGGCCAGTCACTAACACTTGAAGAAGTTATTGCTGGAATACCGCAAACAAGTTAGTTTACAAAATTGTCAAGCGTTTTTTTGTGGAAATAAAAGACCGACTTTCCGTTGAAGTCGGTCTTTTTGTTTGGTCCCTTATAGATTGAAGGTTATTTGGTTCAACGCTACCTGCTGTCAGCAAACCACTGACTGCTATTTCGAAATAACAGTGGTAACCATCCCCTAAAATAGTACCAGAAGTAAGTGGAATTTTCTGGCAAAATA
>CAZLNX010000331.1:0-6836 GCA_964560795.1 uncultured Anaerolineales bacterium
ATTGGATGACTTTGCTCTCTATTCGGTTTTTAATGTGCGAAATTTAGGCTAAGGTGCGCGAGATCTTTGAGAATTACAAGCCCGCGCCGCTGGATGAAGGGATTGTAAAGCAGTTGGATGCGGTGATAGAGAGGGCAGAAAAACGGTAAAAATAAACCACAGATGAATGGGATGAACACTGATTATCTATCTCAATCAAATTCATCTGTGATTGCCTATGGCACGCCTATGGCGTCTGTGGTTCTTACTACGAAAACACTGTTTACCCTGAGTTGCAGATAAGAAAAAGTGTCATTTCCCTGAGCGGAGCAGAGCGCAGTCGAAGGGAGAGTATGGCGTTTCGACTTCGGCTTCGCCTCCGCTCAACGAGAAATTATGCTAAACGTAACACAGGTTAGGTGCCTAGTTTCCAAAATCTTCCCAGAGAATTTGCTCCATAGCACTTAATAACAGATCAGCATCTTCAATAGAAAAAGGCATCGGCGGGCGGATTTTGATCACGTTGTGATAGGGTCCGTCGGTGCCCAGCAGCACTCCTAACTCGCGCATGCGATTGGCAATGTAGGCGGCTTCGGCGGTGGCGGGTTCGAGGGTCTCGGGATGCTGTACCAACTCCACGCCCAGGAACAACCCAGACCCCCGTACGTCTCCTACGAGTTGGTAGTTGGCCTCAAAGCGCCGTAATCCCTCGAGCAAGTAATTCCCCACATGCAGGGCATGATCCTGTAAATTCTCATCCAGAACGACATCCAACACTGCCATGCCGATGGCGCACGAAACGGTGTTGCCGCCAAAGGTGCTGAAGAATTCCATACCGTTATCGAAGGCCGCGGCGATCTCCGGGCGGGTGATCACCACGCCGATAGGATGGCCGTTGCCAATGGGTTTTCCCAGCACGACGATATCAGGCACGACATCGTGTGCCTCGAAAGCGTAGAAATGCGCCCCAGTTCGGCCGTAGCCGGTTTGCACTTCATCAGCGATGCACAGACCACCCGCAGCTCGCACGTGCTCGTAAACTTTGCTCAGATAACCTTTGGGGAGGAAGATTTGGCCGCCCACGCTGGGGCACGTTTCGGCGATGAAGCCACCCAGCCTGCCCCCAGTCTGTGCCAAACTCTCGATAGCTTCTTGGGCACGAGTGGTATATTTTTCGGCAGCTTGGGGATCATCGGCTTTGTACGGGCCGCGATAGGTGTCTGGGATAAGGATGGTATGAACCCAATCTGGCGCGCCGTACCCCCCAGGGCCGTCGTGTTTGTAGGGGCTGATATCGATCAACGAGGTGGTATGCCCGTGATAGGCGCTCTCCATGACGAGCATATCTTTACCCCCTGTGTAGGCACGGGCCAGGCGCATGGCCAGCTCATTGGCCTCGCTGCCAGAGTTGACGAAGAAGCACACGCTCAATGGCTCAGGCAGTGTGGCGGTGATCTTCTCGGCATAGCGATGGAGATTATCGTGTAGGTAGCGGGTGTTGGTGTTGAGTACCCCCAACTGTGCCCGCCCGGCTGCCACGACGCGCGGGTGACAGTGCCCAACATGGGGTACGTTGTTGTAAGCATCGACATAGCGCCGACCAGTCTCATCGAAGAGATACTGTTTCCAGCCGCGCACGATCTTCAGCGGCTCGTTGTAGCCAACGCTCAAATTTCGGCCGATCAGTTCTCGCCGTGCGGCCAATGTTTCGGTTTTGCTAGGTTGGGGTTTGGGGAGCTTGTCATCAGGAATGCACAAGATCAGGTTGGGGTCGGGCGAGAAGGCTTTCCATATCTTGCGCTGACTGGCCCGACAAACGCCGGGGAAATCACAATCCAGTTCGAGCAGGTCGGTGATGATCTGAAAATGCAGGTGCGGCGTCCAGCCGCCGTTGACCTCAGCCGTGCCAATCTCGCCGATTTTGTCTCCAGCGACGAGTTTCTGCCCGATCTTCACGCCCGTTAGCGAAGCCTCGCTGAGATGGCCGTATAAGGTGTAAAACGGTGTGCCGTCAGCCGTGTGGTGCTCCAAGATGATCACCGGACCGTAATCCTGGAGCGCAGCGTTGTTCTGCAAAACGTACACCTGGCCATCCAACGGAGCGTAAACGGGCGTGCCAGGGGTTGCGAAGAGATCGATGCCCAGGTGGATGGTGCGATTCTCGTCGGTCAGTT
Organism: uncultured Anaerolineales bacterium; assembly: GCA_964560795.1. Classification (GTDB taxonomy): domain Bacteria; phylum Chloroflexota; class Anaerolineae; order Anaerolineales; family UBA11858; genus NIOZ-UU35. The sequence continues at coordinate 2,154 of CAZLNX010000331.1, forward strand.
TGTCACCGGTCGAAAACGCTGATGTAGTGTAGAGCAGACGGGCTTCATCATATTGACCGATGCCAACCTGGACTCCCGCATCTTGAAGCTGGTCGAACAGACGGGGGGTCAGGGTGGTCTCTGCCAGTGATGTTTCATCTGCCCCTAAGATGGGGCTGCCAATGCTCAAATCGAATACGACAAACGGATCCTTGGTCAGATCTACATCCAATATTGGCGCAACACGAGCCTCGTTACTCAGCCATTGAACCACTTTCTCGGTTTGTAGGAGCGGCGTCAACCCGCAGGCTCGGCGGAAGGTTGCTTCGGCAAAACGGGGATGGATCTCGGCCAGCTTTGGTAGGGTGTTGTGAATGGCAGCCTGACTGATCGAAAGGTATTCATCATCGGGTCGTTGCCGGGTTTGATGGGCGGCCAGACAGACGCTCATGCACAGCCGCATGCACACCAGCCCATAGAGGGCTGTAATTTCATCTTCGCTGAGGGGATTCTCCTGGTGGTAGCCCTGCACCAGAGAAACGGCTGTCGCCAGCGGATCGGGCTTTTCCAGGATGGCGTAGGCGATGGCAATAGCCAGATCGGCGACGGTGTAGCTGTGAACCAGGTCGCCAAAATCGATGAGCCCTATCACCTGCTGGTTGCGGGTATAAAGGTTGTCATTCCCACCAACGATGACATTGTAATCGTTGGCATCGTTGTGGATGGTGCTCTGTCGCAATTGGGACAGCAGGGGCAGTGTGTTTTGCTTGAATTCGTTAGCGAGTTTTTCGACCAGTATGCGTAATTCATCATTGATGATTTGAGATTTGTATTTGGTCACTACATCCAGAGCGTTGGCTACATCCCAATGGAAGTCGCGGTGGATAGCAGGGTGGTCGAAGCTGGTCAATGCTCGATCCAGGTTCCCCAGATATTTGCCCAGGTTGAAATAAAGCTCAGGAGAATGTCTCCGTACATCTCCATAAGGCACCCCGGGTAGATAACTCACCAAGCGCACTGCATGAGTCTCCTCTGTTTCAGATCGCACCTCACTGATACTCTCCCCCGATTGGCTGTGGATAACCTGTGGGCAATTTACCCCATGCTGGTTGAGATGGACCATTACCAGGTTTTGTGCTTCGAGCAGGGCGATATCTTCGGCTGCATTGGCGATCTTGAGGACGTACTTATCGCCTTTTTCGGATTGCACTAAAAAGTTCTGATCGCGCTCACTAGGCAGGGGTGTTAGCGACCCTTGGATGCCGAATTTATCCAAGCAGAAGTGGAGTGCTTCGTCAATGCTAAAACGCGGGGTTTGGTCGAGGGTGGTCATACGCAAAATGCCTTTTGGGTAATTGAGTTATTTGGAGTCGGTTTGTTAGCGGGCGGGCGCCAGATAAAAGAGCACCGCAAAGTAATGGCACAGGCTGCCCCCCATAACAAAGATATGCCAGATGGCGTGGGTATAGCGGTATTTCTTCAGGGCGTAGAAGATCACCCCCAGGGTGTACACCACCCCGCCCACCCCCAGCCAAATCAACCCACCCAGGGGGATGTTATCTAGCATTTCTTTGAAGGCCACCACGCTTAACCAGCCCATCAAGATATAGGCAAGAACCGACAATTTCTGAAAGCGGTGGATGAACAGGGCTTTGAAGCTGACTCCCAATACAGCTAATCCCCAAACGATAGCCAGCAGCGTCCAGCCCAGGGTGCTGCGAATGCCGACAATCAGGAAGGGCGTATAAGTTCCGGCGATGAGTAGGAAAATTGATGCGTGGTCGATGACTTTGAAGACCCTTTTGACGCGTGGATTTTGGAAGCTGTGATAGAGTGTCGAAGCCAGGTACAGAAGCACCAGTGTGACACCATAAACGCTGAAGCTGACGATGTGGTAAACATCACCGAATAAGGCAGCCAGTACTACCAATAAAGTCAACCCGGCAATGCTTAGGCCGGTTCCGATTCCGTGAGTGACGCTGTGGGCGATCTCCTCCCCGAGAGAATAGATTTTTGTGGTTGCTCGATCTTTCAAATCTTGGAGTTGTGGGTGCATATTTTTGCTCCATTTGAACGCATCTGTTGGCATGTACCTAAGATGAGATTTCAGGTACAACTGTGCGGAGATGAATTAAACCACGAAGATGCACAAAGGGATTTGGAATGTATTTTTTTTCGTGCTCTTGGTGTCCTTAGTGGATAGTTTCTATACAGTAGGACTTATGCATTTGGGTAGCCAGCCCAACCGAGTTGGGCGTAGAGTTGCCCATCTAACACCCAACGCGGTTGGGTTTCTACCCTGAAAATGTGTGAATTGCGTAAGTCCTATACAGTTTGTATTTGGGCAGAAAAACTGTAATTTAGGGTTTCACCAATATCAACTCTCTTTGCGGATTGGAGAGATATTCCACACCAGTTTCGGTCACCAGTACATCTTCCTCCAGGCCGATGTAGCCGTAGCCTTCTACCATCAGGCCGGGCTCGATGGTGTAGACGTGCCCCACTTCAACTTCCTGGAAGGGTGTATCCCCATAGCGTTCCCAGGCGGGGCCCAGCAGCGCGCCGCCGTCATGAGCTACGCGGCCAAGTTGGTGGCCGGTGGCGTATTTGTACTCAGGGTATCCAGCACCAGTGACAACACTTCGTGCGGCTGTATCGACTTCAATGCCGGGGGTTCCGGGTTTGAGGGCTTCGACAGCAGCGTCAATGGCCTTGAGCACGGTCTCGAAGCCGCGCTGTACCTCGGCCGGGGGCTCTGTCTTGCTGGGGCGTAGTACATAACCCATACGTTGGATATCGGAACAGTAATCGTCCTGTTTGACGCCGAAGTCGAAGTGCAGCAGGTGTCCGGGTTCGATGACCAGGTCTGTGGGGCCGCCGTGACCAACTGGAGAGTCCGGGCCGGTGTTGAAGGCGGGACAGTGCTCGTAGCTCCAGGCAGTATCCAAACCGTATTCGTCTAACAGGCTGTGCATGAACTTGCCGACCTGTTTTTCGGTCATACCGGGGCGCAGATAGTCAAAGGTGCGCTGGTAGATTTCCTCGGTTGTAGTAATGGCTTGACGAATGCGCGCCACCTCTGAGGGAGTCTTGCGTCCACGCAGGGCGTTGATGATCCCCTCCGCCGAGGTCAATCGCTCCGTAAATTGTGTCTCATCCAAGTAGCCCATCAAAATTTCATAAAGGCCATGAGTCAGCCCGTCGGCATGGACGTTATTCTTAGATGTGTTGATGGCGATCTGCTGGGGGTCCAATCGTTCCAACGTCTCTAGTAGAGTCGGTTGGATGGATTGGTCGTAGAAGAGAACTGGGTCATATACCCCCAAGCGTTTGACAGCCTCGGCTTCGAAGCGCCCGACGATGGCGAGGCGCTCCCCACTCTGGGTGAAGATCAAGGCGCTGGGCCAGGTTAGGTCTTCGGGGCCGAAGATGAAATCTAAAACCGGGTCACGTACCCCAGATGTTTCGCGTACGAAGGTCAACCACAGATCGATATTTAGTTCATTGAGGATGTCGATTGCCTGGTTGGTTTTTTCTTTGATGATGCTCATGGGTTAAACGTCTCCATAGACAAAAAGATCGCCAATTGACTGGCGGGAATAGTTATAGCGAATGGCCTCGCCGAATATATGTCCCACGGAGAGGATCTTCAGCTTGGGGTGATGTTTCTCCGTTGGGATGGGCACGGTATCGGTGGTGACCACTTCGGTGATCTCAGGGATTTCGACAAGTTTTTCCAACCCGCCTCTTACAAAGACGCCATGGGTGCAAGCCAGCCAGATTTCTTCGATGCCTTGGGTGACCAACATCTTTGCCAATTCAAGGATGGTACCACCGGTTGCAATCTCATCGTCATATACTAGTGCTCTTTTATAGCCGCTGACTTGCTCCCCAACCAACCCATTGAACTGAACTTGTGTATCTGAGACGCGTTCCTTGTTGCCCGCGGTGATAGGCAACCCCAAGGACTTTGCGAAGCGTGCCGCTGATTTTGCCTGCCCCATATCTGCCGCGACAACGATAGCTTGCGAAAGATCATGATCTTTGAAATGTCGCAAGAATACCGGGCGACCGCTGAGTGGGTCGGTGGGAACTGGGAAGAAGCCGTGTACCTGGGGGGAGTGCAGCATCATGGTCATCACATGGGTGGCCCCAGCAGTGTGCAGCAGATCGGCCACCAGCTTGGCGGTGATGGAGATCCTCGGGGCATCCTTCTTGTCGGAGCGGGCAAAGGAGAAGTAGGGAATGATGGCATGGATCTCGCGTGCTGATGCGGCCTTGGCGATATCCAACATCATCATCAATTCAACCAGGTGATCGTTCACCGGTGGGGATAGCGATTGTACGATATACACTTGGCGCGACCGTACGCTGGCCCCGAGTTGGATATATAGGTTGTCATTGCTGAAACGACTGACAGTGGTTTTTTCTAAAGGTACCCCCAAATGTTTAGCGATGTCCGCGGCTAATACCGGGTGAGAACTGCCGCTGAAAAAACGAACTTCTGAAGGGTCTATAGTTTTCACGTTCACCTCTCCTTTTGTAAATCTAGAATTGGACACGGATATTTTTACAATCCGTTCAATCTATGTCGCCAAAGGCGTGCAAAGCAATCCGTGTTCCAACCACATTTTGAACGTATACATCTATGGATATACTAATCGCGAATAGGATTTGTGAGAATTAGGATGATTGAGGAGCCTG
>CAZLNX010000332.1:0-6735 GCA_964560795.1 uncultured Anaerolineales bacterium
TTTTTTGTTGCTCAACGCTTCTGTTTTGCCTGAGTTACTGCAGTAGAGTCTTTTTCAGATTACATTTGTAGTAATTTGTCGTTGTATAAATTCAGCTAGAGAAGTCGGCGGTCGTCCAAGCAGCCAACGCAACACATTTGAATTTCCTGCAAAACCATGTTGACCATAAAATTCAAACATCTTTATCAACGTCTCGACCTGATAACCTCCAAGTCCTGCTGCTCGGGCACCTTGTTCCCAATCATCATGGGAGATTTCTCGTGCTTCAACTGATCGTCCGAGTTCCACACTCAAAACACCGGCGATCTCGACTTGGCTGATGGATTCCGCACCAACTAACTCGTACGTAGCACCGATATGGCCTTCATTAGTCAACACTTCCGCAGCAACTTGAGCGACATCATCCAAATCTACTAAACTGGATTTTGCATCGACCGAATATGGAGCAGGAAAAATTCCTTCGTTATCAATTGCATCCCAATGCGCTAAGATATTTTGCATATATGCCGTTGGCTGCAAAATAGTAAAGGGGACTCCCGACTCGATAAGCAGTTCTTCCAAACGTAATTTGGACCAATGATGTGGCATGGACTCCGATTGGGGATGCAGCACAGAATGATAGACAAGGTGTTCAACGCCTAATGCATCTGCCGCATCAATGACAAACCTGCCGATCATGATCTCGTCGGGACTCATATTAGGACATATGTGATAGACCGCCCGCACACCCGTTGATGCATTTTCTACGGTAGGGCGGTCTATCATATCGCCCACAATGATCTCTTTGGCCCCTAACGCCTTTAGGGTTGGGATGTGTTCGTCGCGATATACCAACGCCCGAACAGATTCACCCTTAGCAACCAGCGCCTGAGTGACAGCTTTGCCCGTTTTTCCAGCCGCACCGGTAATCAAGATCATGTCGGATTTATTCCACAACCCCAGCTTCTAACATGGCCAGGTAAACCTTCTCTGCGCTAAATGGCGGGGACATCATACGAACACCAACAGCATCATAGATGGCATTAGCAATAGCCGCGATAGTGGGCACCATCGGATGTTCACCAATACCACGTGCGCCCCAAGGGCCATCATCCTGCGGCACTTCGACAATGATGGATTGTAAATTTGCGGGGGTATCCGTTGTGGTCGCAATGCGATAATCCACAAAACTGGGGTTCTGCATGAAGCCATCTACCATTTTCATTTCTTCGAATAAAGCCGAACTCATACCTTGAACAAAGCCTCCTTCAATTTGGGCTTCGACCAGAGCAGGGTTGATGGCTCTACCAACATCAAAGGCAGATACACCACGCAGGACTTCAACACGACCTGTATCCAGGTCAACTTCGACCTCAACAGATTGGGAACCGACTGTATAGTGAACCACGGAGCGCGTCCCTTGTCCGGTCTCCGCGTTAAGCCCGGTGACATAAGAAGGCATAAATTTTCCGCGCCCAATAATTGGGCCACCCATCCAGCCTTGGTCATCAGGCTTGGGTAAACCATAAACCACTATATCTTTGATGGGCTGTTCCTGTTCAGTCTTGTACGATACAACAATACCGTCACGGATATCCAGGTTCTCAGGGTCTTCGTTCCAGGCCTCGGACACCAGATCCAAAACCTGCTTTCGAGCATCTTTGGCAGCTGCCACAACAGCGTTTCCCATACTCCAAGTCAGGCGGCTGGCAACTGTCTGCCATTCATAAGGGCTGTAGCGCGTGTCCACGGGAGAGGAAATGCGCACATCTTCATACTTCACACCCAAGGCAGCGGCAGCCATTTGAGCCATGACCGTAAAGGCGCCCTGACCCAGGTCTTGTCCGCCAAGACCAATGTTGACAGTGCCATCTTCCGCTAACTCCACCCAGGCACTGGAACCAGCATTGGGGGGCATGGCCGGAGCCTTCCACATAATAGCAGTTCCCTTGCCGCGCCGTTTGTTGGGGGCGCTGGCCGGGGACCTCTGCCCCCACTGGATCGCTTTAGCAGTTTCTTCAATACACTCGGACAATCCGGTTGGGTGCATCTTGAATCCGGTCACGGTTTCACACCCTTCTTTGACGCAGTTTATGCTGCGGATTTTAACAGGATCAATGCCAGCTTTGTAAGCCAACTCATCGATGGTCTGTTCCAAACCCGTGTGCATTTCAGGCATACCAAATCCGCGATATGCACCACCCACTGGGTGATTGGTATAGATACATAGGCTGTCCGCTTTCACAATAGGCACTTCGTAAGGTCCGGTGCAGCTATATCCTGCCGCACGAGTGACATTTACACCATATTCGGTAGAGGCACCCCCTCCCCAATAGTACGTGTTTTCCATGGCAAGAATTTTGCCAACATCATCACAACCAATCTTGTAATAGCCGATCAACTCCTGGCGCACAAATGCAGTGTGAAACTCTTCTTCACGAGTTAGTACCAATTTGACTGGACGGCCTTTAGTTTTTGATGCAATAGCAACGACCAATGCCTCCATGCTTACGCCGGCTTTACAACCAAATCCACCACCAATTTTTGGCGCAATTACGCGCACTGAACTCTGAGAAACGCCAAGGGCTTGAGCAATCAGGTTGCGCTGGGCAAAGGGCGATTGCGAACTCGCCCAAAGTGTAATGTCTCCAGTATCATCCCACTGGGCGATGGCAACGTGTGGCTCGATAGGCACATGCTGGATATGAGGTACCCGAAATTTCTTCTCAACAATCGTAGTACATTTTTCAAAGGCACCTTCAACATCGCCTTTTCGGAGTTTAAAGTGGTTCGAGATATTCGTCCCCGGTTGTGGGAAAATAAAATTTGCCACTTTATAATCACCCAGGTCGGGATGGATCAAGGGGGCGTCGGGCTGTGCCCCAACTTCAGGGTTAAACACCGGCTCTAGAACTTCATATTCGACATCAATCAGTTCCAATGCTTTTACGGCGATTTCCTCGCTGGCAGCAGCAACTCCGAGAACAGGGTCGCCAACATAGCGAACGCGATCTCGACAGAAGATATGCCGGTCTTGGAGATAAAGTCCCAGGTATCCAGGGAAATCATCACCGGTCACAATTGCTTTGACACCAGGGAGTGCTTCCGCTTTGCTGGTATCAATAGATTTAATCAAAGCATGAGGGTGCGGACTATGCAATATGCGAGCATAAAGCAAACTATTGCCAAACTGAATATCATCGGCAAAAATGGCAGCACCGGTAACTTTCTCGTGGTTTTCTAGACGAGGTTTGCTCTCACCAACGGGCTTTGGGATTCGTTCTTGTGTCTCGATAGTCATAATCAGCTCCTATGCCATTTTTGCAGCAGCTTGCACAGCTTCGATGATCTTAACGTAACCCGTGCAGCGGCACAAATTGCCGACTAAAGCTTCCTTGATCTCAGATTCGCTGGGGCTGGGATTTCGGTCCAGCAATGCCTGGGAAGCAATCAAAATGCCAGGGGAACAGAATCCACACTGAACGCCGCCAGCATCGATGATGGCATCCTGAACGGGCGCCAGATGACCATTATCGGACAACCCTTCAATAGTCACAATTTCTTTGCCATCACATTCGACGGCCAGCATCATACAACTGTTGGTGGGTTCGCCATCGACCATGACCGTACAGGCGCCGCATTCACCAGCTGCACAACCGTTCTTGGTTCCAGTTTTCCCTAACTTTTCCCGCAGCATTCGCAGCAGGGTCATGTTGGAAGGAACATCGACGATTTCGGCTTCACCATTTACCTTGAGTGTAATTTTGTGATTTGCCATGATTTACCCTCCGAGTTTTTTCCAAACTACCGTTAAAGCCTTCTTAGATAAATTTCGGGACATCGCCTTGCGATACTTGGCACCTCCGCGCACATCGTCGATGGGCGAAGCCGCCTCGAATGCAGCTTCTGCCGCTTCGGTAATGCTTTCCTCTGTAACCGCATTCGCGGCCAAGATCTCTTCCACTTTGTCAACTACTAAGGGGATCGGCGCAACCGAGGCCAGGGCAAGCTTAAAGCGATATCCTGAAGCGGTATCTGCATCAGAGAAGCCGATGGCTGTAACACCTACAATTGAGAGATCGCTGGCTTTGTTGCGTCCTAATTTGATATAAGTACCCTGCAAGCCTTTTGGAGGCAATGGGAACTCAATAGAAACGACAACGTCACCGGCCTTCAATACTGAGGCGCCTGGGCCTTTAAAGAACGTTGCCAGAGGCTCCTGGCGAGCGCCATCGACACCATGCACATTGAGAACACCGCCTAACAACAAACATGGTCCTATCGTATCTCCAGCGGGAGAAGCGTTGCAGATATTACCTACAATGGTCGCCCGGCTACGCAACTGGTAGCTGGCCACCGAATCGACGGCTTCGGCCAGAACAGCATAGTGCTCTTTGACATCCGAATGAGCACTTACCCGGTTCATAGCCACGCCTGCACCAACGGTCAACCCTTTGGCGGGATCAAATGTGATATCGTCGGTGCCATCTAATCCTTTGACATCGACAAGATATTGATCCTTCCAATGGCCATCACGCATGCGTACGAAGATGTCCGTACCACCCAAGAGGGCGCGCGCTTCACCTTCATGCTCCGCCAAAAACTTGCTTGCTTCGGCAAGAGTTTCAGGCTTTATATAGTCAAACTCTGGCAAACTTGGATGTGGATCTAACATAAGTCTGTCCTTTCTAAGACCCTAAAGGTTTTTCTCCTTCGCCCCGCTTGGAGTGCTTCGCAAAACCTTTAGGGTCTACTATTCTAATTACCTTCCTTGAAAGCCACAAACCGCGCCCAGCAAGAGGCCAGCTCCATGCCCTTCTGGACGAAGCAGCCGATAAAGTAGCGACCGCTGTCCATGCCCATCAAATCTTTGCCCAGGTTTTCAGCATGGATGATACCCTTGGGGAACAGATTCAGGTGCATGTCCTGGTAATACTTATCTAGCGGATAGATGGTATCCCAATCGGCACCGTACTGCTCTATCAGCTTTTGATTGGCTTCTTCGAAAGTCTTGGGATGCCACAAGCGCTGGATGGTGTTCATGGGATGTTCCATGGCAACACAGTCAATGGCCAACCACTCGATCTTCTTCTCGATGCACCAATCGCCAAAATCAGGTGAGGGGCCTGGGTGGCGGATCATGTAGCGGAACTCATCCGAATCGGGGCTGTTCCAGCCGTATTTTCCATAACCGGTCTTGATGACCAGGATGTCGCCCTCGCGCACATCCACTACCTTCTCGATCATCTCGGGGGTGTAGACACTGGTATCGCTGACGAACTCGGAGATGTCAGCCACGGCTCCAGGACCAAACCACTTCTCAAAGGGCGTCTCACCAATCGTCAAGCCGCCAGCATGGAAGTGTTTCTCGCCGTCCATGTGGGTGGCCAGATGGAAGCTAGCTTTACAATGGGCATTATTTCGCCCCAAGCCAAAGTACTGACCGCCCACTCGTTTAGTGTAATTCACGCTCAGGGGCACATAATTGGCCCATTGGGGAGTCTGCACGCTGAAGGGCAAGGTCATATCCAGCATTTCAGCGGAGGCAATGAAGTCGAAGAAATCAGCTTCGTTCATGCCGTCTGGGGCTTGCAGCGCTACTACCCGGCTCCAAGAAGATTCAACTTCCATGAAGGGGATCGGCTGCACCATGATCCAGGCGCGCTGATTACTCAGTTCCTCAATCTGCCCCCCCAGGGATTCAGCTAAAAGTAAACCCGCTTTGGGCATAGTAATGTGTGAAAGCTTGTGATACGCATCGGGAGGGAACATCTCGTCCCAGTTCTTTCCATGAGTCTCTTTGAGCCTGGTTTCAGCTTTCTCGAACTCGCGGGCGTGCATGTAGCGCAGATTGGTGTTCATGGGGTGCTCTGCACAGCCACAATCCACACCGATCAACTTCAACTCCATTTCCAGCGCCCAGGGGAAGAACTCAGGCGAGGGGCCGGGATGGCGAAGGTAATAGTTGAATTCCTTGTTCTCGATGCCGCCCTGCGCTTCAGGGTTGGGGATATCGGGTTGATCCCAGCCGAATTTGTGATAGCCAGTGTTGATGATCAGGATATCGCCCTTCTTGACATCCACACGTTCGGTGATCATCTCTGGCGTATAGAAGCCATAATCTTCAACCACATCGGATATATCCACTACGACACCCTCACCGCACAGATCAGTCAGGGGGATATCGGCAATAGCGCGCTCGCCAGAATGGAAAGCTCGCTGCCCCACTAAGTGCGTGCCAGTGTTATTACTCCATTCAATGAGTTGACCGTTGGCACCTTGTCCGCCAATGAATGATCCTGTCAGGCGCTTGAAGAACTGAATTTGTAAGGGCATCTCGCCTGGAAACGGTGGTGTAAATATCCCCATCGCCTGGGTCAAGTCGTACCATTTGGCAGAGTCAATCGTCTTGATAAATTGTTCTCGGTCCATTTTTCCTCTCTTTACCGCCAAGACGCGAAGAGCGCAAAGTTTTCTTATTAGAAAAACCCTTCGCGTGCTTTGCGTCTTCGCGGTTGGATTTCATTGGATACTAAATCCCATACTCTTCAGCAAACGCTTCCAGTGCTTCCTCGAACATGCTCAACTCAGGACGCACGAGACCCGCACCTACCTGACCAACTCCAGGATCCTTGTGAGCAACGCCGGTATTGACACGTGGGGTTACACCCAGTTCAACAACCTTGCGCAAGTCGATACCCGTGGGCGTGCCGCGGAAATCGAGCGGTGGAATGGTGAAGAATTTGTGCTCGGCGT